>NZ_JBPQTS010000098.1:0-27886 GCF_051386455.1 Streptomyces sp. URMC 124 | reverse complement strand
GGGCAGGGCCCTGGACCGTATATTTACGGCGCCCTCGGCCCCGCCGCAGCCTTACCCGGCGATTGGCGCCACAAATACACGTCAGCGTCCAGGACCCTGCCCCTGCGGCCCCGGCGCCCTCCCCTCGTTCCTCGGCTGGCTCTCCGTCGTCAGAGGGCCCTGATGCCGTTCACCGAGTAGCGGGGGGCTGCCCCTGCGGCCCCGGCGCCCTCCGTCGGTCCTCGGCCGCGGCCCTCCGTCGTCAGGGCCTGATGTCGTTCACCGAGTAGCGGGGGCTGTCCCTGCGGCCCCGGCGCCCTCCCCTCGTTCCTCGGCTGGCTCTCCGTCGTCAGAGGGCCCTGATGTCGTTCACCGAGTAGCGGGGGGCTCTGCGGGGCGGGGTCACTCCGCTCAGGAGGATCAGGCGGCACGCCCTGTGGCGCTGGCCCTCGTACGGGGTGAGGAGGGCCAGCATCCTCTCGTCGTCGGTGCCCCTCGCACCCGTGAGGGCGTAGCCGATGATCTTCGGGAGGTGCAGGTCGCCCACCGTGACGGCGTCCGGGGAGCCGTTGCTGCGCTGGAGCGTTTCGGCGGCCGTCCATGGGCCTATGCCCGGGATCGCCTGCAGGCGCCTTACCGCCTGCGCGTCGTCCATGGCGGCTGCTTCCTCCAGGCGTGCCGCCGCCCGTGCCGCTCGGACGATCGTTGCCGAGCGCTTGCCGTCGACGCCCGCCTTGTGCCAGTCCCAGGACGGGATCATCGCCCAGTCCCGCGCGCTCGGCATCACCCTCATGCGGGGGGCCGGGCCCGGGGCCGGTTCGCCGTGCTGCTGCAGCAGGAGGCGCCAGGCCCGGTACGCCTCATCGCTCGTGACCTTCTGTTCCAGGACGGAGGGGATCAGCGATTCGAGGACGAGGCCCGTGCGGGCCAGCCGGAGGCCCGGGTGGCGGCGGTGCGCCTCATGGACCAGGCGGTGGCGGGGGGTGAACGCTCCCGGGTCGTCCTCGGCGCCCAGGAGGGCCGGGAGCGTTTCCAGCAGACGGTCGGCACCCGGGCCCCAGGCCTCGGCGTGGATGCGCCCGTCCTGCGCGGTCAGGTGCAGCGTGCCCGGGCCCTCGGGGGTGCGGCTCGCCCGCCACACCGAGCCGTCCGGGCCCTTCCTGTACGCCGGGTCGCCCGGGCCCCGCGCCAGGACGCCCAGCGTGCGGCCCAGGTCGTAGGCCGCCGGTGGGGTCCAGGTGCGGGTTTTCATCCTGCCAGGGTACGTCCGGTTGTTTGCTCGTTTATGCCGGGTTCGGCCGGGTTCTACTGGTCCGACGAGAACCTGATCGCCGACGCCGGGATCTCCGCCTCGCACCAGACCCGGGCGCCCGCGCGCAGCTCGTTGTCCGCCCCGATGCGGGCCATGTCGCCGATCACCGCGCCGTCCAGCACCGTCCGCGCCCCGATGCGCGCGCCGGCGCCCACGAGCGAGTCGCGGACCTGGGCGCCGGCCTCGATGACCGCGCCGTCCAGCACCGTGCTGCCGTCGACCCGCGCGCCCGGCTCCACCCGCGCGCCGGCGCCGATGACCGTGCCGCCGGTGAGCTTGGCGTCCGGGGCGACCTCGGCGGTGTCCAGGACCAGCCGGTCGCCGCAGCGGCCGGGGACCGCGGGGGACGGCGCCCGGCCCATGACCAGGTCGGCCGAGCCCCGCACGAAGGCCTGCGGCGTGCCCAGGTCCAGCCAGTACGTGGAGTCGACCATGCCCTGGAGGTGGGCGCCGGCGGCGAGGAGGCCGGGGAAGGTCTCGCGCTCGACGGAGACGGGGCGGCCCGTGGGGATCTCGTCGATCACCGAGCGGTTGAAGACATACGCGCCCGCGTTGATCTGGTCGGTGACGATCTCCTCGGGGGTCTGCGGCTTCTCCAGGAAGGCCGTCACCCGGCCCGTCCCGTCGGTCGGGACCAGGCCGAAGGCCCGGGGGTCCTCGACCCGCGTCAGGTGCAGGGAGACGTCCGCGCCGGTCGTGCGGTGGGTCGTCACGAGGGCCTCGATGTCCAGGCCCGTGAGGATGTCCCCGTTGAAGATCAGGACGGGCTCGTCGGGGGCCGAGCGGAGCTTGGAGGCGACGTTGCGGATGGCGCCGCCGGTGCCGAGCGGCTCCTCCTCGGTGACGTACTCCAGGTGCAGGCCGAGGTCCGATCCGTCGCCGAAGTACGGCTCGAAGACCTCCGCCAGGTAGGACGTGGCCAGCACGATGTGCTCCACGCCCGCCGCGCGGGCCCGGGCCAGCTGGTGCGTCAGGAAGGGGACGCCCGCCGCGGGGACCATGGGTTTGGGCGTGTTCATCGTGAGCGGGCGCAGCCGGGTTCCCTTGCCGCCGACCAGGAGGATGGCTTCTGTCACCTTGTCGTCTCTGCTTCCTGCTGGGGCCGGGCCGTGATCGGCGGCCAGTGTATGCAGACCGGAGGGTGCCCCCGCGCCAGGTCAGCGGCCCTGGAGGCGGGCCGCGACGGAGCGGACGGTGCCGAGCCTGCCGTAGAGGCGGTCACCGGGGCAGTCCGTGGCGAAGCCGTCGCGGTGCCCGGAGATGGCCTTGAGCCTGACCTTGGTCCCCTTTTTGAACCGATTTCCGCCTCCGGACACCAGGCTCGCGGTGCCGGCCGGGTTGGCGCCGAACAGCCCGAGCTTCCAAGCGGTGAGGTCCGCCACCGCGTCGACCGCCGCGGAGGACGGACTGGTGGTTCCGTACGTTCCGAGAACGGCGATGCCCATGCTGTTGCTGTTGAAACCGAGGGTGTGCGCGCCCTTGACGGCCTTGGCCACGCCCCCCGCACGTCCCTCGTAGACCGTGCCGCACTTGTCGATGAGGAAGTTGTAGCCCACGTCCCGCCAGCCACTGCTCACAACGTGGTAGCGGTAGATACCGCGGATGACGGACGCGGACTGCGAGCAGGAGTAGCGGTTGCCGGAGGCCGTGTGGTGGACGAAGGCCGCGCGGACGGCTCCCGTGTAGGCGAAACCGGATTCGCGCAGGGACTCGTCGGCGCCCCAGCCGGCCCGGGTGACGATGCGCGGGCGCGGGCCGACGTAGCGGCCGTCGACGCCGCTGCTGCTGGGGCGGCCGTAGTCCTCGGAGTCGTAGCCGTCGCCGCCGCCCTGATCGCCGTCGGCCTGATCGTCGGACTCCTCGTCATCCAGCTGCTGCTCGCCGGTGCCGGTGTATTCGACGTCGCCCTCGGAGTCCGGCTTGCCGAGCGCGGGGATCTCGGTGGCGCCGAGGGGGGCGAGCGGGACGTTGGCGGCGGAGGCGGCGAGCTCGTTCTCGCTGGGGACGGGGGGCGCGGCGGAGCGGGTGCGGTCCGCGCCGGGGTCGACCAGTTCGAGGCGCAGGCCGCGGGGCAGGGCGCCGGCCGGGGTGCGGCCGGTGGCCTCCTCGGGGCGCACGCGGACCTGGATGGCGTCGGACGCGCCGACCCACAGGGGCGCGGTGGATCCGCGCAGCCGCCCGGCGCGGCCCTCGGCGGAGTCGCTGTCGGGACGGTCGTCGTCGTGCGTCGAGATCTCCTGCCACGCCGCCCAGTCGCGGCCGCCGACGGGGCGGGTGCGCACCTGGGCGTGGCCGCGGAGCTCGGCCGCGGCGTCGTCCCACACGATGCCGACCAGCGAGAAGGGCTTGACCTCCAGCTGCGGCAGGCCCTGCTCCCCGGTGGGCTCGGGGCCCGCCGTGCGGCTCCGGCCGTGCAGCGGGACCAGCGGCAGCGACTGGGTGCTTCCCGGCACGGAGCGCGCGGGCAGGCCCGGGTCGCGGGTGCCGGAGGAGGCGGACGACGCTGAGGAGGGGGCGGCGAGGAAGGGCAGGGTGAGGGCGGCGGCGCAGGCGGTCACGGTCGTCGAGACAAGGATTCCACGCATGCTGAAAATCTTGGACATAACCGGGTAAATCTGTCCATTCGTCATGTGAGTCCGCGGGGGCGTCACCTGGTCCCGCGGGTTCCCGCCGTACCCCTTCGGCCTCGTTCTTCCGGCGGACCCGCGCCCGCCCGCCGCGTACGCTGGCGCCGATGAACGCCACCGATCGCACCCCCGCCGACCTGCTGCGATCCGCGCTCTCCGCGGATCCCTCCCGCCCGCTCGTGACCTTCTACGACGACGCCACCGGCGAGCGCGTGGAATTGTCCGTGGCCACCTTCGCCAATTGGGTGGCGAAGACCGCCAATCTCCTCCAGGGCGATCTCGCCGCCGAGCCGGGCGACCGGCTCGCCCTGCTGCTGCCCGCCCACTGGCAGACGGCCGTGTGGCTGCTGGCCTGCTCGTCCGTCGGCGTGCTGGCCGACGTCGGCGGCGACCCGGCCGCCGCGGACCTCGTCGTCAGCGGGCCCGACACGCTGGAGGAGGCGCGTGCGTGCTCGGGCGAGCGCGTGGCGCTGGCCCTGCGCCCCCTGGGCGGCCGGTTCCCCCAGCCGCCCGCGGGCTTCACCGACTACGCCGTCGAGGTGCCCGCCCAGGGCGACCGCTTCGCCCCGTACGCCCCGGTCGACCCGGGCGCCCCGGCGCTCGCCGTCGGCGGCCTGGAGCTGACCGGCGCCCAGCTCGTGGAGCGGGCCCGCACCGACGCCCACCAGCACGGGCTCGGCGCGGGCTCGCGCATGCTCTCCGGGCTGCCCTACGACTCCTGGGACGGCCTGTCCGCCGGACTGTTCGCCCCGCTCGCCTCCGGCGGCTCGGTGGTGCTCTGCCGTCACCTCGACCGGCTCTCCGGCGGCGGCCTCGACAAGCGCCGGGAGAGTGAGCGCGTCACCGTGACGGCCCTCTGACGCTGCCGCGGCGCCGCACCCGGGCGATGATCGGCGTACGGACTTCGTACGCCGGTCCCCGAGGAGGACGCAGCGCAACCGTGACCCAGAGCCCAGGAAGGCCCGGCCCCCCGGCGACGCCGTCCTGCTCCGCCTTCTTCGAGGAGCCGGACGAGCGGCCGCCCGCGCCCCGGCGGCGCCGCCGCTGGCTGCGCTGGCTGGCCCTGGGCACGGTGCTCGCGCTCCTGGCCGTGGTCGCGGTGGGCTTGTACCTCTACGAGCGGCTCAACGGCAACATCAGGACCGACACGGCCACCGCGGACGAGCTGCGGCGCTGGGAGAAGGAGCGCCCCACGGCCCTGGTCAAGGGCGCGCAGAACATCCTGATCATCGGCTCGGACACCCGCAGCGGCGCGGGCAACGGCCAGTACGGCGAGGACAGCGGCACGCAGCGCTCGGACACCACGATCCTGCTGCACGTGGCCGCCGACCGGAAGAGCTCGACCGCCGTCAGCCTGCCGCGCGACCTGATGTCGATGATCCCCCGGTGCCGGCGGCCCGACGGCACCGAGACGAACGAGCGCTTCGCGCAGTTCAACTGGGCGTTCGAGCAGGCGGGCCCGGCCTGCACGATCCGCACGGTCGAGAAGCTCAGCGGCATCCGCATCACCCACCACGTGATCGTGGACTTCAACGGCTTCAAACGCCTGGTCGATGCGGTGGACGGGGTCGAGGTGTGCCTCAAGCAGGCCGTCGACGACCAGGAGGCGCGGCTGAAGCTGCCGGCCGGCCGCCAGACCCTCGACGGCGAACAGGCGCTCGGGTACGTCCGGGCCCGCTACAGCCTCGGCGGCGGCAGCGACACCGAGCGGATGGGGCGCCAGCAGCAGTTCCTCGGCGCGCTGTTCAAGGAGATGCAGAGCGACGGGGTGCTGCTCAACCCCACGCGGCTCTACCCGGTGCTGGACGCCGCGACGTCCTCGCTCACCACGGACGCCGGGCTCGACTCGCTGCGCAAGATGTACGACCTGGTGCGCACCGTCCGCACCGTCCCGAGCGAGCGCGCGCAGTTCCTGACCGTGCCGCGCCGCCCGTACCCGTACAACCCCAACCGGGACGAACTGGTGCAGCCCGACGCCGACCAGCTCTTCAGGCAACTGCGTGAGGACCGGCCGGTCTCGGTGACCGGAAACGTCCGCGCGGCGGAGAACAAGCCCGGGGACAGCAGACCCGGAGCCGGCAAGCCGGGAGCCGAGGAGGGGCCGGACGGACCGGAGGGGCCGGGGGGCCAGGTGAGCCCCGAGGGGCCCGGCAGCCCCGAGGGGCCGTCAGGGACGGGGGGAAACACGGGAACCGGCGGATCGGCGCAGACTCCGGGCACCGGCGGGGCCGGAGCGGGACCGGCCGGGCCCGGCGCTCCCCGCACCCCGCACGGAACCACCGGCCGCAACGGCACGCCCCCGCCCTCCGGCGGCGGATCACCCGCGCCCGCGAGCGCCCCGGCGGCCCCCGCCGGCACCGCGCCGGGCACCGCTCCCCCCACCTACGAAGGAACCACGGCCGCACGCGGCATCTGTGGATGAATCGCTCGAAATTCGCGTACAGGACTTCCGGGTCGGCGAATGGATTGAGCAGATTGCCCAGTTGTAGGGGAGTGGAATTTGTCACCGGCGTCGCTTGACGCTGAACTGGGCGGATAGTGTGAGCGATCCGGTGCGCACGGCCGGGCTGACCGCGCACTGCACAGACGACGTGACCGAGCGCCTCGGGGGGGAGGCGCCGCGTGGCACCGACGGAGGATTCAAGCGACCGTGGACGCGCAAGGCCGTGGGCGGGCGGGCGGTATCGACCCCGCCGACCAGTGGGTCTTCGACCCCAAAACCGGCAGCTACGAGCTGCGTCTCGACCATGCCGACGGGGCGGATCCGGCCCCGGGGCCGAGCTCGCCCCCCTCGGACATCACCGATCCCTCCGGCCCGGCCAGCTCC
Source organism: Streptomyces sp. URMC 124 (assembly GCF_051386455.1). Classification (NCBI taxonomy): domain Bacteria; kingdom Bacillati; phylum Actinomycetota; class Actinomycetes; order Kitasatosporales; family Streptomycetaceae; genus Streptomyces; species Streptomyces sp. URMC 124. The sequence continues at coordinate 21,141 of NZ_JBPQTS010000098.1, read as the reverse complement.
TTCGTGCCGTCCTCGAAGGCCGTCCCGAGCCCGGCACCGCGCCCGAAGGCGGCGCCCGGCGGCGGCCGGCGGGACGTGCCGGGCCCGCGCGTCACCGGCCGGCGCGGTGGCGCCAAGGCGGGGACCAAGGCATCGGTCAAACCCGCGACGGGCAGGCGCAAGCCCAAGCCGAAGAAGTCCGGCAAGAAGAAGGCCCTGCTGTGGACCGGAGGGACGCTGGCGTTCATCCTGGTCGGCGGCTCGGTGGGCGCCTACCTGCTCTACGAGCACTTCAACAACAACCTGAACAAGGTCGACGTCGGCATCAACAACGGCGCCGTCATCAAGGGCCCCGTCAACATCCTGGTCATCGGCACCGACAAGCGTGACGGCGAGGGCAACAAGGGCTACGGCGACGAGGGCAGCGTCGGCCACGCCGACACCACCCTCCTCTTCCACGTCTCCGAGGACCGGTCGAACGCCACCGCGCTCTCCATCCCGCGCGACATGATCACCGACATCCCGGAGTGCACCACCAAGAAGGACGGGAAGACCAAGACCATCCCCGGCTCGAAGGGCGTCCGCTTCAACGAGAGCCTGGGCCAGGAGGAGCGCGACCCCGGCTGCACCTGGCGGACCGTCGAGGCCCTGACGGGCCTGAAGGTCAGTCACTTCATGATGGCCGACTTCAACGCCGTCAAGAGGATGTCGTCGGCGGTCGGCGGCGTCGAGGTGTGCCTGGCCAAGGACATCGACGATCCCAAGTCGCACCTCAAGCTCAGCAAGGGCCGGCACAAGATCGAGGGCGAGGACGCGCTCGCGTTCGTGCGGACCCGGCACAGCGTCGGCTTCGAGAGCGACCTGGACCGGATCAAGCTCCAGCAGCAGTTCCTGAGCTCGATGATCCGCGAGATGAAGTCCGACGACACCTTCACCAACCCCAAGAAGCTCTACAACCTGGGCGACGCGGCCACGAAGTCACTGACCGTCGACTCCGGCATAGGATCCGTCAGCGACCTGACCAAGCTGGCGAAGGACCTCAGCCGGGTCAACCTCAAGAACATCACCTTCGCGACCGTCCCCGTCGTCGACAACCCCGCCGAGGGCAAGAACCACAAGACCGTCGTCCTCGACAAGGCGAAGGCCGAGCCGCTGTTCGCGATGGTCCGTCAGGACGTCTCCCTCACCGAGGTGAAGGAGAAGGAGAAGAAGCAGCAGGAGCAGGCCGACGCCAAGCAGGCGGCCCTGCTGCAGGGCCCCCGCGCGGAGCCCGCGGCCGTCCGGGTCAAGGTCCTCAACGGCAGCGGCAGGATCGGCGCGGCCCAGGAGGCCGTCCGCTGGATGCAGAACAGCAAGGGCATCGTCCGCAGCAGCAACGGCGGCAACGGCAAGAAGGCCGACAAGACGGTCCTGGAATTCGCCCCCGCCCAGGCCGACCAGGCGCGCCGCGTCGCCGACGTGATGGGCCTGCCCTCCGACGCCCTCAAGGAGACCTCCGGCGGCACCGCCCCGGCCGAGATGACCCTCACCCTGGGCTCGGACTTCAAGGCCGCGGGCACCCCGGTCCACGTCCAGGCGCCGGCAAAGGCTCCGGAGGACATCCAAAGGGTCGAAGCGGACGACAAGAACATCTGCGCCAAGTGAACCCAGGCACCGCCCAGATGCATCTCACTATCGGACGGCCGGTCTGCTGAACCGCGGGCCGGCCCTGCCGCGCGCCCAGGGGGCGCCCACCGATCCATGAGAGACGACACGCCTGCCCATCGGGCCGGACGCACCATTTAGGGGAGGCCTGATGCGGCAGAGCAGTGTGGGCGGGCCGCGGGCACGCAAGAGCGTGCCGGGGGCACGTGAGGACGGCGGCAAGGACGCACGGGCCGGCGACGCCGACACCGCTGACGCACAGCAGGAGAAAGCCGGCAAGGCCGGGCGCGGGAGGAAGGCCGGCAAGGCCGGGCGCCGCGGGAAGGCCGGCGCTCCGGGCGGCCGGCGCGCCCGCGCGGCCCGAATAGCCCGCTGGGCCGCGCTCTGCCTCGCGGTCCTCGTCCTCGGCGTCTCGGCCGCCGGCTACTTCTACTACCAGCACCTCAACGGCAACCTCAAGAAGGACCCGCTCAACCTCGGCGACAAGCGCCTCGACCGCAGCGCCGCCAACGCCGCGGGCCAGCGCCCGCTGAACATCCTCCTCCTCGGCTCCGACAGCCGGAACTCGGCGGAGAACGTCGCCCTCGGCGGCGCCCGCGAGGACGCCGGGCGCAAGCCGCTCGCCGACGTCCAGATGCTCGTCCACGTCTCGGCCGACCGCAGCAACATGTCGGTCATCAGCGTCCCGCGCGACACCCGGGTCACGATCCCCAAGTGCACCGACCCCGACGACGGGACGGTCTACAAGGAGACGAACCGGCAGATCATCAACACCAGCCTGATGAACGGCGGGCCGGGCTGCACCGTCGCCGCCTGGGAAGAGCTCACCGGCATCCCCATCGACCACTTCATGATGATCGACTTCGCGGGCGTGGTGAGCATGGCCGACGCCGTCGGCGGCGTCCCGGTCTGCGTGGACAACAACGTCTACGACAAGGACTCCGGCCTGCGCCTGGAGAAGGGCACGCACAACGTCAAGGGCGAGCAGGCCCTGCAGTGGCTGCGCACGCGCCACGGCTTCGAGGACGGCAGCGACATCGGCCGCACCCACGCCCAGCACATGTACATGAACGCGATGGTCCGCCAGCTGAAGTCGGGCACCAAGCTCAGCGACCCGGACAAGCTCACCGACCTCGCCGAGGCCGCCACCAAGGCGCTCACCGTCGACAAGGACCTCGGCTCGGTCAAGAAGCTCTACGACCTCGCCGACGACCTCAAGCGCGTGCCGTCCGGCCGGATCACCATGACCACCATGCCGTGGGTGTCGGACCCCTGGAACCCCGACGCCCACGTCGTCCCCAAGCCGGGCGACGCGGAGCAGCTGTTCTCCCTCGTCCGCCGCGACATCGCGCTCGACGGCAAGGACAAGAAGAAGGACGACAAGGCCGCCACGCCGACCGCGCCCTCCTCCCCCAAGGGTTCCGTCGAGGTGACGGTCTTCAACGGCACCGGCACCGCCACCCAGCCCGTCGCCACCGGCCGCGGTGCCGAGATCGCCGCGGCGCTCGTCAAGCAGGGCTACACCAAGGCCACGTCGGACTCCACGCCGAAGGCCCAGGCCGACACGACGCTCCGGTACGCCAAGGCCTCCCAGCGTGCCGACGCCGAGGCGCTGGCCAAGGCCCTCGGGCTGCCGGAGCGGGCGGTGCGGATGTCCACCGCGGTCGAGGGGCTGACGCTGGTGATCGGCGGGGACTGGCGCTCGGGGACGACGTACCCGAAGGGCGACGACGCGGAGGCGTCCGGGAGCGCCAAGGGCGACAAGGGCGAGAAGGGCGACAAGCCGGAGAAGGGCGACGGCAAGTCCGGCAAGGGTGAGAAGAGCGACGACGACAAGCCCAAGAAGGACGCCGGCAACGCCGACGACAAGGCCCCCGAGAGCTCGGACCCGCTCAACGGCAACGACACCTCCGCCTGCATGAAGGTGAACTCGCTGAATCGTTTCTGAGCAGGCGCACCTGAGCATGTGTAAGGGGCGGACGCCATGGGCGCCCGCCCCTTACACAGCAACGCGGTCAGCCCGCCCGCACCGGCTCCCGCCGGCTGGCGATGACCTTCTTCGCCAGCGAGCGCGGGCTGGTCAGGAAGCCGAAGCCCCACGACATGTGCATCGTCGCCAGCGCGACGGGGATCTGCGCCCGCGCCTTCAGCGGCAGGCCCTTGCCCGCCGGGACCGAACCGGCGGTGATCGCCGCCAGGTAGCCGGCCGGCACGACCAGGCCCCACGGCGTGACCACGGCGCCGGCCACGAGGCCCGCGGCGATGGCGACGACGGCGGTCGGCGCGGCCAGGTAGCGCAGGTTGATCGAGCCCTGGTGGTAGCGGGCCACGACGTGACGCCAGCGGCCGTAGTTCTTGTACTGCTTGGCCAGCGCCGCCACGCTCGGGCGCGGCCGGTAGGAGACCTTCAGCTCCGGCGAGAACCAGATCAGCCCGCCGTCCTCACGGATCCGGAAGTTCAGCTCCCAGTCCTGGGCGCGGATGAACTCCTCGTTGTACCCGCCCAGCTTCTCCAGCACCTCGCGCCGGAAGACGCCCAGGTAGACGGTCTCGGCGGGGGCGGCGGCGCCGCCGGTGTGGAAGGCGGCGTTACCGACGCCGATCTTCGAGGTCATCGCCGCGGCGACGGCCTGTTCCCAGGCGTTCTCCCCTTCGGCGTGCATGATGCCGCCGACGTTCTGCGCACCGGTCTCGTCGAGCAGGCGCACGGCCGTCGCAATGTAGTTCGGCGACAGCATGCCGTGGCCGTCCACGCGCACCACGATCGGGTGGCGGGAGGCCTTGATCGCGGCGTTGAGGGCGGCGGGCGTGCGGCCGGTCGGGTTCGGCACGGTGTGGACCCGGGGGTCCTCGCGCACGAGCTCGGCGGCGATCTCGTCCGTACGGTCCGTGGACGGGCCGAGGGCGATCACCACCTCCAGCTCGCCGGCGTACTCCTGCTCCAGGATGTGCCGCACTGACGTACGCAGATGCCGCTCCTCATTGAGCACCGGCATGATCACGGAAACGGCGGGCGGCTGCTGTTCGGACATGGTTCCTCGGGGATACGGGGTCCCCCCGGCGGGGTGGGGAGGGCCGACGGAGTCGCCCGTCACGTTACCGCTAATGGCGGAACGGACGCTCCCGCCCGGGTGGCAGCGGCGTCCGGAGCGGCGTGGGGACGCGGGCCGCTGATCGTATTGACCTACGTTTACCGTCCTCGTTCCCCCCGCACCCGTCCGTCGTGGAGGCCCCCGCCATGACCGAACCGGATCCCAGCTCCCGCCCGCGCCGGGCCCGCCACGGCGCGCCCCGCCGGCCGCGCTGGGGGCTGCGCCTCGCCACGTGCGCCGCCGTGGCCGTGCTGGCGGCGAGCGGCATCGGGCACACGGTGGTCACGAACATCGACAGCCGCATCGGCCGGGTGGACCCCTTCAGCGGCCTGTCGAACCGGCCGCCCGTCGCCGTCAGCAAGGGCATGAACATCCTGCTCGTGGGCACCGACGCGCGGGACCGGATCGACCCCGAGGAGCGGCGCCGTTACCACCTGGGCGGCACGGCCTGTCACTGCACGGACACGGTGATGCTGCTGCACCTGTCCGCGGCCCGGGACCGCGTCTCCGTCGTCTCCCTCCCCCGCGACACCTACGCGGAGATCCCCGCGCACATCGACGAGGCGGGCCGCCCGCGCCCCGCCCACGCGCAGAAGCTGAACGCCGCCTACGCCGAGGGCGGGCCCGGGCTGACCGTGCGGACCGTGGAGCTGCTCACCGGCGTCCACGTCGATCACTACCTGGAGGTCGACTTCACCAGCTTCATGCGCACCGTGGACGTGGTGGGCGGGGTCCAGGTGTGCTCCGCCCGGCCGCTGAGGGACCCCTACAGCGGGCTGGACCTGCCGCAGGGCACGAGCGTCCTCAACGGCGGGCAGGCCCTGCAGTACGTGCGCTCGCGCCACCTCGACGGGGCCTCCGACCTGGGCCGGATGCAGCGGCAGCAGCGCTTCCTGGCCTCGCTGCTGCACACGGCGACGGACGGCGGGGCGCTGCTGAACCCGGTGAAGTTCCAGCAGGTGGCCGCGACCCTGCTGGGCTCGGTGCGCGCGGACCGGGGCTTCGACGGCGAGACGCTCATCGGGCTCGGCCGGGCGATGAAGGACCTCTCGCCCTCCTCCGCGGAGTTCGCCTCGGTGCCGGTGGGGGCCGCGGACTATCCCGTGCCGCGGGTCGGCTCGACCGTGAAGTGGGACGACGAGGCGGCGGCCCGCCTCTTCGAGGCGCTGCGGGAGGACCGCCCGCTGACGGCCCGGCCGCAGCGGCAGGCGCACGACGCCAAGCCGCCGGGGCCGGGGGCCGCGCCCGCGCCGTCGCCCTCGCAGGCGGTGCCGGGGCAGGCGCCGGGGCAGGTGCGCATCCAGGTCTACAACGGCTCCGGGCGGCGGGGGCTCGCCCGCGAGACGGACCGGGCGCTGCGGGCGCTGGGCTTCGCCACGACGGGGCAGCCCGCGGACGCGGCCGGGGCGCCGGTCCCGCGCACGCTGATCCAGTACGACCCGCGCTGGGACCAGTCGGTCCGTACGCTCGCGTCGGCCCTGCCGGACGCGGAGCTGCGCCCCGTGCCGGGCCAGGGCCCGCTGATGAAGGTGACGGTGGGCACGGACTTCAGGGCGGTGACCCCGGTGAAACCGGAGGCCTCGCAGCCCTCGTCCCCGCAGCCGCCGCGCCCGGGGACGGGCCGGCGCCAGCCGGCGGTGTCGGGAGACCAGGTCCTGTGCCCGGAGAAGAGCCTGGTCTAGCCGCGGCCGGTACGGCGGATGCCGGTGGCCGGCGTCTCAGTCCTCGATTCCCTCCGCGGCGCGGGCGTCCCGCAGTTCCTTGATCGCGCGGCGGCGGGCGAGGCGGTGCGTGCGGCGGATCTGCGCCTCCTGGTAGCGCCGCCGGTCCCGCTCCGTCTCGGGGATCACCGGCGGCACGGGCCGGGGCTTGCCGTTCTCGTCGACGGCCGCGAAGACGAGGTACGCGCTGCCGACCTGGACGGCGGGCGTCGACTCGTTCCAGCGCTCGGCGAGCACCCGGACGCCGACCTCCATGGAGGACCGCCCCGTCCAGTTGACCTGGGCCTTCACATGCACGAGGTCGCCCACGCGGACGGGCTCGAGGAAGGCCATCTCGTCCATGGAGGCCGTGACCGCGGGGCCTCCGGAGTGCCGGCCGGCCACGGCGCCGGCGACGTCGTCCACCAGTTTCATGATCACACCGCCGTGGACGGTGCCCAGCAGGTTGGTGTCGCTGCCGGTCATGATGTGGGAGAGCGTCGTACGGGCGGCCGACGTCGGCTTGCCGGCCGTCTCCTGCTCCGGGTGGTCCTGAATGGTCATGTCCACCACTGTATGCCGGGTGGGTGAACGCGGGCGGATTGCATCAGGTCTGCAACAGCAGCCCCCGGAACCTGTAGACGATCTCCGTGCCGGGCGGCCGACAGGCACACTTCGTTCCATGAGCGATTGGTCCGGAGGGCGGAGCGACGAGCGGCGGCAGGCGTACGGGCGTGGCGGCGCCGGCGCGGAGCCGGAGGGTGCGCGCGCCATGCCGCACGTACGGCGCGCGGCGCCGCCTGCGCAGTACAGCCCGCCCCAGGGCTACGACGAGGCCCCGGTCGCCGGCGGCCACCGCGTCGTCGGCCAGGGCGGCCCCGGTGACGGGTACAACACCGGCCAGGTCTACGGCCGCGGCACCCCGAACGGCCCGGGCGGCCCCGGGGGCCCCGGCGGTCCCGGCGAGGGCGGCCCCCGTCCGCAGCGCACCGCGCGCCCGGACTGGCGCAGACGCATCAAGATCGGTCTGGTGACCTTCGTCGTCGTGCTGCTGGCGGTCTCGGTCGGCACGTACTTCTGGGCCGACTCCAAGCTCCGCCACGAGGTGGACCTGAGCAAGGTCAAGGAACGGCCGCCGGCCGGCGAGGGCACCAACTACCTGATCGTCGGTTCGGACAGCCGCGAGGGCCTGTCGGACCAGGACAAGAAGGACCTGCACACGGGGTCGGCGGACGGCAAGCGCACCGACTCGATGATGATCCTGCACACCGGTGACAACGGCACCACGATGCTGAGTCTGCCGCGCGACTCCTGGGTCACCATCCCCGCCTTCACGGGACAGAAGTCCGGCAAGCGCTTCCCGAAGTCCACCCACAAGCTCAACCAGGCGTACTCGGACGGCGGCGCGGAGCTGCTCGCGCAGACCATCGAGTTCAACACCGGCCTGCGCATCGACCACTACGCGGAGATCGGCTTCGGCGGCTTCCGCAACCTGGTCGACGCGCTGGGCGGCGTCGAGATGTGCCTGGACAAGCCGCTGAAGGACCGGGACTCGGGCGCGGACTTCAAGGCGGGCTGCCAGGAGCTGGACGGCGCCCAGTCGCTGGCGTTCGTGCGCCAGCGCCACCAGGAGGCCGACCAGGACCTGGGCCGCATGCGCAATCAGCAGAAGTTCCTGAACACGCTCGCGAAGCAGGCGGCCTCGCCCTCGACCGTCCTCAACCCCTTCCGCCTCTACCCGGTGATCGGCTCGGGCCTCGACACGCTCATCGTCGACAAGGACATGGGGCTGTTCGACCTGATGGACATGTTCTGGGCCATGAAGGGCGTCACGGGCGGCGACGGACAGCAGATGACCGTGCCCGTCGCCACCGCGAACCTGCCCACGCCCAACGACGGCGTGGCCGTGAAGTGGGACATGGCCAAGGCCAACCAGCTCTTCGGGCAGCTGAAGAAGGACCAGAAGGTCACCGTCTCCGACAAGTAGGCGCCCTGCGCCCGCCGCCGCGGGGTCCGGCCCGGCTCAAGCAGCCTGGTCGGGCCCCGTGGCGTTGATGACGGCGAAGACGCCGCCCTGGGGGTCCTGCACGACGGCCATGCGGCCCGCCATCATGTCGAACGGCGGCTTGAGGACGCTGCCCCCGGCGCGCACCAGCGCGTCGACCGTGCTGTCGGTGTCGTCCACCGCGAAGTACGTCAGCCAGTGCGAGGGAGCGTCCTCGGGCATGTCCTCGATGCTCGCGAGCCCCTGGAGCCCGCCGACCATGCGGCCGTCCACCTCCAGCGAGAAGTAGCCCGTGGCCCCCTCCATCGGGGTGGCCTTGATGCCGAGCGCCTTGGCGTAGAAGCCCGAGGCGGTGGCGGTGTCGCTGGTGTTGAGCTCGTTCCAGATCACGGCGCCCGGCTCGTTGACGACGGCCGCGCCCGCGAAGTCGCGCGCCTGCCACAGGCCGAAGACGGCGCCCGTGGGGTCGGTCGCCACGGACATCCGGCCCAGCGTCATCACGTCCATGGCCGGCATCATCACCTCGCCGCCGTTCGTGGCGATGCGCGACTGGGTGGCGTCCACGTCGGCGGTCGCCAGGTACGTCGTCCACACCGCCGGCGGCATCGGGTCGGGCTTGCTGCCGTCGGGGTTCATCGCCGCCATGATCCCGGCGACGGGCTTGCCGTTCATCTCGCAGACCGCGTACCCGCCGGTCTCCGGCGGTCCGAGCTCCCCCTGCCAGCCGAACAGATCGCGGTAGAAGTCGAGCGCCGCCTGCTGATCGGGGACCATGAGGTCGACCCAGCAGGGGGTTCCGGGAGCGTAGGGGCCGGTGACGTCGGGCATGACGGTGCCTCCAGGCGGCGGGCGGTTACGGGCGTCCCTCGTACAGGATCGGCCCCCGGCCCGCCCGGCCGCCAGTGGCGCTCCGCCGTATGGCCCAGAGCGCCCTTCGCCGGGCCGCCGGCCGCGGCGGTGCCACACGGGCCGGGCCCGTACGCACCGCCGGGTGACGGCCCGCCCGCGGGTTACTTCGGCAGGTTGCGCGCCATGACCATCCGCTGGACCTGGTTCGTGCCTTCATAAATCTGCGTGATCTTGGCGTCGCGCATCATGCGCTCGACCGGGTAGTCACGGGTGTAGCCGTAGCCGCCGAGGAGCTGGACGGCGTCCGTGGTGACCTCCATGGCGACGTCCGAGGCGAAGCACTTGGCGGCGGCGCCCTGGAAGGTGAGGTCGGCGTCGCCGCGCTCGGACTTGGCGGCCGCGGCGTAGGTCAGCTGGCGGGCGGCCTCGATCTTCATGGCCATGTCGGCGAGCATGAACTGGACGCCCTGGAAGTCGGCGATCGGCTTGCCGAACTGCTTGCGCTCCTGGACGTAGCCCTTGGCGTAGTCCAGCGCGCCCTGGGCGACGCCGAGGGCCTGGGCGGCGATGGTGATGCGGGTGTGGTCCAGGGTCTTCATCGCGGTGGCGAAGCCCGTGCCCTCCGCGCCGATCATGCGGTCGGCGGGGATGCGGACGTTGTCGAGGTAGACCTCGCGGGTCGGGGAGCCCTTGATGCCGAGCTTCTTCTCCGGGGCGCCGAAGGAGACGCCCTCGTCGCCCTTCTCCACGACGAACGCCGAGATGCCCTTGGAGCGCTTCTCGGGGTCGGTGACGGCCATGACCGTGTAGTACTCGGAGACGCCGGCGTTGGTGATCCAGCGCTTGACGCCGTTGAGGACGTAGAAGTCGCCGTCGCGCACCGCGCGGGTCTTCATGCCGGCCGCGTCCGAGCCGGCGTCGGGCTCGCTGAGGCAGTACGAGAACATCGCGTCGCCCTTGGCGAGCGGGCCCATGTACTTCTTCTTCAGCTCCTCGGAGCCGGAGAGGATCACCGGGAGCGAGCCGAGCTTGTTGACGGCGGGGATCAGCGAGGACGACACGCAGACGCGGGCGACCTCCTCGATGACGATCACCGTGGCGAGGGCGTCGGCACCGGCGCCGCCGTACTCCTCGGGGACGTGCACGGCGTGCAGGTCCGTGGCGACGAGGGCGTCCAGCGCCTCCTGGGGGAAGCGGGCCTCCTCGTCCACCGCGGCCGCGTGCGGGGCGATCTTCTCCTCGGCGAGCTGGCGCACGACCTTGCGCAGCTCGTCGTGCTCCTCGGACGGCCGGTAGAGGTCGAAGTCCGTGTTTCCCGCCAAGGCGTACTCCCCTGAGAGTTAACTACCGTTTAGTAACCCAGATTCTAGGGGCGGCCCCCGGACACGGACTACGTGAGCTTGCCGACAGCCCGGCGCCCCACCCCGCCGCCGCGGCCGTCAACCCCGCTCCTTCCCAGCTCGGAGCCCGACTATGCTCGGGCACCGCAGTCCCGCCCGTCAGCACATGGAGCACGCATGGCCCCCAGGATCACCGTGATCGGCACCGGCTACCTCGGCGCCACCCATGCCGCGGCCATGGCCGAGCTCGGCTTCGAGGTGCTGGGCCTCGACGTGGCCCCCGAGAAGATCGAGATGCTCGGGCGCGGCACGGTCCCGATGTACGAGCCGGGGCTGGAGGAGCTGCTGCGCAAGCACGTCGCCGGGCTGGAGGGCTCGACCGGGCGGCTGCGCTTCACGACCTCCTGGGAGGAGGTCGGCGAGTTCGGCGACGTCCACTTCGTCTGTGTGAACACCCCGCAGAAGCACGGCGAGTACGCCTGCGACATGTCCTACGTCGACGCCGCCGTCGCCTCCCTGGCCGCCGTCCTGCACCGCCCCGCGCTCGTCGTCGGCAAGTCCACCGTCCCCGTCGGCAGCGCCGCCCGGCTCTCGCGGCTGCTCACCGAGCTGGCGCCGGCCGGCGACGAGGTCGAACTCGCCTGGAACCCCGAGTTCCTGCGCGAGGGCTTCGCCGTCCAGGACACCCTGCACCCCGACCGCATCGTCGTCGGCGTCACCGGCGAGCGCGGCGAGAAGCTGCTGCGCGAGGTGTACGCGGGGCCGATCGGCGAAGGCACGCCCTTCGTCGTCACCGACTACCCCACCGCCGAGCTCGTCAAGACCGCCGCCAACTCCTTCCTCGCCACGAAGATCTCCTTCATCAACGCCATGGCCGAGATCTGCGAGGCCGCCGACGGCGACGTGGTCAAGCTCGCCGAGGCCATCGGCCACGACGACCGCATCGGCAAGAAGTTCCTGCGCGCGGGCGTCGGCTTCGGCGGCGGCTGCCTGCCCAAGGACATCCGCGCCTTCATGGCGCGGGCCGGCGAGCTGGGCGTCGACCAGGCGCTGACCTTCCTCCGCGAGGTCGACTCCATCAACATGCGCCGCCGCGCGCACATGGTCGAGCTGGCGCGCGAGGCGGTCGGCGGGAGCTTCCTCGGACAGCGGGTCGCCGTGCTCGGCGCGACGTTCAAGCCGGACTCGGACGACGTCCGCGACTCCCCCGCGCTCAACGTCGCCGGGCAGATCCACCTGCAGGGCGGCCAGGTCACGGTCTACGACCCGAAGGGCATGGAGAACGCGAAGAGCCTCTTCCCGACCCTCGCCTACGCGCCCAGCGCGCTGGAGGCGTGCCGGGGGGCGCGGGTCGTCCTGCACCTGACCGAGTGGGGCGAGTTCCGCGCGCTCGACCCCGAGGCGATCGCCTCGGTCGTGGCGGACCGCCACCTGATCGACGGCCGCAACGCGCTCGACGCCGCCGCGTGGCGCGAGGCGGGCTGGACGTTCCGCGCGATGGGCCGCCCGCGAGCCTGACGGCGCCGGGGTTCTGCGGGACGGCGGTGTCCGGCACCGCCGGACTGCGCCGCGGTGGCTGAGCACCAGTGCGGCGGTGGGAAAGGTGCCGCGCACCTTTCATCCCGCCGCGACGGCGATCGGCCACACCGAAGGTGGCCGGCGGTGCCGAGCCGGGATCGGCCCGGAACGGCACCGCCGGACCGCACCCTCGTGGTTGAGCGCCGTCGCGGCGGATGGCAGGGTGCTCGGCACCTTTCCACGTGAGGCCGGGCCCCGCGGCGCTGCTCACCCCGGCGGTGCCGGATCGGCTCAGGCCGTGGGCGGGCCGTCCAGGGCGTCGATCGTGGCGATCGACGGGCCCCGCCGCGCGGAGACGTCCCGCGCCACGTCCTCCGCGTCCCGCAGCACCCGTACCGCGTTGCGCCACGTGAGCTTCGCCAAATCCGCGTCGGACCAGCCGCGGCCGAGGAGTTCGGCGATGAGGTTGGGGTAGCCGGAGACGTCGGCGAGGTCGACGGGGGTGAAAGCCGTGCCGTCGAAGTCGCCGCCGATGCCGATGTGGTCGACGCCGGCGACCTCGCGCATGTGGTCGAGGTGGTCGGCGACGGTCGCCGCCGTGGCGAGCGGGCGCGGGCACTCCGCCTCGAAGGCGCGGTGCAGTTCCATCGCCCGCGGCGAGGTGTCGAGGTGGTGCAGCCCGTGCGCGCGCAGGTTCTCGTCGGCGGCCTGCGTCCAGGCGACGGCCTCCGGCAGGATGAACTTGGGGACGAACGTCGCCATGGCCACGCCCCCGTTCGCGGCGAGCGCGCCGAGGACGTCGTCGGGCACGTTGCGCGGGTGGTCGCAGACGGCGCGCGCCGACGAGTGCGAGAAGATCACCGGCGCCTCGGTCACCCGCAGGGCGTCCCGCATGGTGTCGGCGGAGACGTGCGACAGGTCGACGAGCATGCCGGTGCGGTTCATCTCCCGCACGACTTCCTCGCCGAAGCGGGTGAGCCCGCCGGCCGCGGGCACGTCGGTGGCGGAGTCCGCCCACGGCACGTTGTCGTTGTGCGTGAGGGTCATGTAGCGCACGCCGAGCCGGTGCAGGGCCCGCAGCGTGGCGAGGGAGCAGTTGATGCTGTGCCCGCCCTCGGCGCCCATGAGGGAGGCGATGCGGCCTTCGGCGCGCGCGGCCTCCATGTCGTCGGCGGTGAAGGCGAGCTTCAGGGCGCCGGGATGGCGGTCGGCGAGCTGCCGGACGACGTCGATCTGTTCGAGCGTGGCGCTGACGGCCGCGTCCCCGGCGAGGTCGGTGCGGACGTAGACCGACCAGAACTGGGCGCCGACGCCGCCCGCGCGCAGCCGCGGCAGGTCGGTGTGGAGCCCGGTGGCGCTCTGGTCCGCGGCGATGTCGCGCCGGTCGAGGTCGTAGCGGACCTGCTCGCGCAGCGCCCAGGGCAGGTCGTTGTGCCCGTCGACGACGGGGTGGGCGGCGAGCAGCTCGCGGGCGCGTTCCAGCTGCTGTCGCGTCACCGCCGCGCCCCCGCTCACTTGCCGAACCCGAAGCCGCCGGCGCCCTGCACCTTCGCGCGCAGCCGCCTGCCCTTGTCCGTGGCCTGTTCGTTGAGCTCGTCCTGGAAGTGCTGCATGCGGGCGAGCAGGTCGGCGTCGTGCGCGGCGAGCATGCGGACGGCGAGCAGGCCGGCGTTGCGGGCGCCGGCGACGGAGACGGTGGCGACGGGCACCCCGGCCGGCATCTGGACGATGGACAGCAGGGAGTCCATGCCGTCCAGGTACTTCAGCGGCACGGGCACGCCGATCACCGGCAGCGGGGTGACGGAGGCCAGCATGCCGGGCAGGTGGGCGGCGCCGCCCGCGCCCGCGATGATCGCCTTCAGGCCGCGGCCGGCGGCCCGCTCCCCGTAGGCGACCATCTCGCGCGGCATCCGGTGCGCGGAGACGACGTCGACCTCGTAGGGGATCTCGAACTCGTCCAGGGCCTTGGCGGCGGCTTCCATGACGGGCCAGTCGGAGTCGGAGCCCATGACGATGCCGACGACGGGGCCGACGGGGGAAGCAGTCATTCCGTGATCGTTCCTCGCAGATATCCGGCGGCGTGGCTCGCGCGCTCGCGCACATCCGCCAGATCGTCGCCGTAGGTGTTGACGTGTCCGACCTTCCGGCCGGGCTTGACGTCCTTGCCGTACATATGGATCTTCAGGCCCGGGTCGCGTGCCATGCAATGGAGGTACGCGGAATACATGTCGGGATAGTCGCCGCCGAGCACGTTGGCCATGACGGTCCACTTGGCGCGGGGACGGGGGTCGCCGAGGGGCAGGTCGAGCACGGCGCGGACGTGGTTGGCGAACTGCGAGGTGATCGCGCCGTCCTGGGTCCAGTGGCCGGAGTTGTGCGGGCGCATCGCGAGCTCGTTGACGAGGATGCGGCCGTCGGCGGTCTCGAACAGCTCCACGGCGAGGTGCCCGACGACGCCGAGCTCCTGGGCGACCTTCAGGGCGAGCTGCTGGGCCTGCGCGGAGAGCTCCTGGGAGAGGCCGGGCGCGGGGGCGATCACGGTGTCGCACACGCCGTCGACCTGGATGGACTCGACGACGGGGTACGAGACGGCCTGGCCGTGCGGGGAGCGGACGACGTTGGCCGCGAGCTCGCGGACGAAGGGGACCTTCTCCTCGGCGAGGACGGGGACGCCGGCGCGGAAGGGTTCACTCGCCTCTTCTGCGCTGCGGACGATCCAAACCCCCTTTCCGTCGTATCCGCCGCGCACCGTCTTCAGAACGACGGGGAAACCGTCGCCTTCGGCGGCGAAGCGCTCCACATCGGCGGGGTCCTCGACGATGCGGTGCCGCGGGCACGGCACTCCGATCGCGTCGAGCTTCGCCCGCATCACGCCCTTGTCCTGGGCGTGCACCAATGCGTCGGGCCCCGGGCGGACGGGGATGCCGTCCGCCTCCAGGGCCCGGAGGTGCTCGGTGGGAACGTGCTCGTGATCGAAGGTGATCACGTCACACCCTTGTGCGAAAGCACGAAGGGTTTCCAGGTCGCGGTAGTCGCCGATGACGACATCGCTGACCACCTGGGCCGCCGAGTCCTGCGGAGTATCGCTGAGCAGCTTGAACTTGATGCCGAGGGGGATGCCCGCCTCGTGGGTCATACGGGCGAGCTGGCCGCCGCCGACCATGCCGACTACCGGGAACGTCACGCCCCCAGGGTAGCCGTACGGGGGAACTGCCCCGGACCCCGTTCGGAGGATCATCCGAAAAGACAGTGAGTGCACCAATGGCCGATATGACTCGCGTTCGCCTCACGTTCACCGACTCCGTCCGTCGGTGCCGGAGCGCGCTGGATAGCATGAAAGCTGCCCCACGCCCCCAAGACGCCCACCAACGGAGCCTGACGATCCCATGAGTCAACGGCGCGCAGTGCGTTCCCGGCTGGAGCGGGTGGCCCGCGAAATCGCGAAGTTCGGCGCGGTCGGGGCCATCGGGTTCGTGGTCAATTTCATCGTCTTCAACATCTGCGTCCACGGCTTCCACCTCGCGGTGGTGCGCTCGGGCGTGATCGCCACGGCCGTGGCCATCGCCACCAACTACGTCGGCAACCGCTACTGGACCTACCGCGACTGCGACCGGAGCCGGCGCAGCCGCGAGATGAGCCTGTTCCTGCTCTTCAGCGGCGCCGGGCTGGTCATCGAGAACGGCATCCTGGCGATCTCGCACTACGGCTTCGGCCTGACGTCCGCGCTCGCGGACAACGTCGCGAAGAACGTGATCGGGCTCGGGATAGGGACGGTCTTCCGCTTCTGGTCCTACCGCACCTGGGTCTTCCGGGCGCAGGCGGTGGAGACCGCGGAATCGTTCCTGTCGGCGCCTCCGGAGCGGGCGGAGGCCCGCAAGTAGTCCCGCTCCCGCAAGGAGCCCCAGGACCGCAAGGCGGGGCGCATACGGCCCGCGGCGGGCTCAGCCGTGGGAGTCCGGGCCGTCCGCCTCGCGGCTCAGGAAGAGCGCGAAGACCGGCGGATTGCCCTGGAGCAGCTCCAGGCGGCCGCCGTCCGCCTCCGCCAGGTCCCGTGCGACGGCCAGCCCCAGGCCCGTGGAGTTGCGCCCGCTGACGGTGCGCTCGAAGACCCGGGCGCCCAGGTCCGGCGGCACGCCCGGCCCCTCGTCCGTGACCTCCACGACCGCCTGGTTGCCGGTGACGCGCGTGCGCAGGGCGACGGTGCCGTCACCGTGCATCAGGGAGTTCTCGATGAGGGTCGCGAGGACCTGGGAGACGGCGCCGGGGGTGCCGACGGCCCGGAGCCCTTGCTTGCCGGAGCGGACGATGGCGCGGCCCTCGCTGCGCGAGGCCGGGCGCCACTCCTCGATCTGCTGCTTGATGACCTCGTCGAGGTCGAAGGTGACGGCCGAGCTGGACTTGGGGTCGCGGGAGTTGGTGAGCAGCCGCTGGACGACGTCGGTGAGCCGCTCGACCTGGGCGAGGGCGATCGTCGCCTCCTCCTTGACCGTCTCCGGCTCGTCGGTGAGCGTGATCTCCTCCAGCCGCATGGAGAGCGCCGTCAGCGGCGTGCGCAGCTGGTGGGAGGCGTCGGCGGCCAGCCGCCGCTCGGCGGTGAGCATCCGCGCGATCCGCTCGGCGCTGGCGTCGAGGACGTCGGCCACCCGGTCCAGCTCGGGCACCCCGTAGCGGCGGTGGCGGGGGCGGGGGTCGCCGGAGCCGAGCCGCTCGGCGGTCTCGGCGAGGTCGGTGAGGGGGGCGGTGAGCCGGTTGGCCTGGCGCACGGCCAGGAAGACGGCGGCGATCACGGCCAGCAGCGCGACGGCGAGGATCACCAGCAGCGTGCGGCCGACCTCGCGGCTGACCGTGGAGCGGGACTCCTCGACGCGGACGAGGACGCCCTGCTCGCCCGGCTCGGTCGCGACGATGACGCCGCCCTCGGGCCGGTCGCCGATCTCGATCGCGGGCCGGCCGGGGATCTCGATGCGGGCGTAGCGGTCGTCGGTGATCTGCTCGCTGAGCACTTCGGACTCGACGCGCTCGCCGCCGACGAGCCGGCTGTCGACGATGCTCACCAGCCGGACGGCCTCGGACTTCACGCTCTCCTGGGCGCTGCTCTCGATGGTGCGGGTCTCGACGATGACGAGCGAGATCCCGAAGACCGCGATCACGACGAGGACGACGGCGAGCGTGGAGTTGATCAGGCGGCGACGCACGGGTTGCCCTCCGGGCGGGGTGGTACGAAAGCGGCCGGTCCGCGCCGCACGACGGCCCGGGGTGCGGCCGGTGCGCGGCGGTCGCCGTCGCCGGGGATCCTCGGGCCGGGCGGGCCGCTCTGCACGCGGCCGGCCCGGCGCCCGGGGCTCAACTCTTCTCGAAGCGGAACCCGACACCACGCACGGTGGCGATGTAGCGGGGGTTGGCGGCGTCGTCGCCGAGCTTCTTGCGCAGCCAGGAGATGTGCATGTCGAGGGTCTTGGTGGACGACCACCACGTGGTGTCCCAGACCTCGCGCATCAGCTGGTCGCGGGTGACGACCCGGCCCGCGTCGCGCACCAGCACCCGCAGCAGGTCGAACTCCTTCGCCGTCAGCTGCAGTTCCTCCTCGCCCATCCAGGCGCGGTGCGACTCGACGTCGATCCGCACGCCGTGGGTGGCGGGGGGCTGCTGGTGGGCCTCGACGGTGCCGCGCCGCAGCAGGGCCCGCACGCGGGCCAGCAGCTCGGCGAGCCGGAAGGGCTTGGTGACGTAGTCGTCGGCGCCGGCGTCCAGGCCGACCACCGTGTCCACCTCGTCCGCCCGGGCGGTGAGCACCAGCACCGGGAAGCCGTGGCCCTCGGTGCGCAGGCGGCGGCAGACCTCCAGTCCGTCCATCCCGGGCAGCCCAAGGTCGAGGACGAGCAGGTCCACCCCTCCCTTGAGCCCGGCGTCCAGCGCCGTGGGACCGTCTTCTCGCACCTCCACCTCATACCCCTCGCGGCGCAGGGCGCGTGCGAGCGGCTCCGAGATGGACGCGTCATCCTCGGCGAGCAGTACTCGGGTCATGGGGTGATGGTAGTCCGCTCGGGCCCACGTCAGAGGTCCTGCGGGAGCTACCGGCGGCAACCCTTGACCGCGCGGTACGGACCTTTGAGGGTGCCTGAACGGTTCCCCGATGCCATGTGATCCATATCTCAACTGCTTCCATTTGCGGGCGGGGTGTGACGTATGGTGACCAGACGTCTGTAGCTACAAGGGGGACCTTCGGATCGTATTCGGCGCGCCGAAGGTCTCTGTCGTGTGCAGGGCTGGATACCCCAGTCTTGTTTCACAGTGAATGACCTGGCGGCCGGGTCCGTCGCGCGAAGGGGCGCGAGGGCGTGGATCCCGGTGACGGCTGTCCTGCCGCTTCCTTGGAGGAGGGAGCGAACCCCCTGGGCGTGGGGGCGGACGGCGCGGTGACCGGTGCCGGCCAACCCCCACCCGGGCGCGTAGGAGCTGCACCCGCGCGTCCCGAGCACTCAAGGATCGACATGGCGTCCAGCCTGACGAAGGGTGCGGCCGAGCAGGAGAAGACCTCTCCCGACCTCGGCGGCAAGACCTTCTTCGGCCACCCCCGCGGCCTGGCCCCCCTCTTCATGACGGAGATGTGGGAGCGCTTCAGCTACTACGGCATGCGCGCCCTCCTCGTCGTCTACCTGATCGCAGGCGGCCCGGACGCGAAGCCCGACAGCCAGGGCGGCGGTCTGGCGATGCCCGAGGCGAGCTCGGTGGCCATCTACTCCGTCTACGTGGCGATGGTGTACCTGCTCGCCATGCCCGGCGGCTGGTTCGGCGACCGCGTCTGGGGCCCGCGCAAGACCGTGGCCATCGCGGCCGGTGTCATCATGGCCGGTCACCTGACGCTGGCCATCCCGGGCAAGCCGACCTTCTTCGCCGGCCTCGCGCTGGTGGCGATCGGCTCGGGCCTGCTGAAGGCCAACATCTCCACGATGGTCGGCCACCTCTACGACGGTCCCCAGGACCCGCGCCGCGACGGCGGCTTCACGATCTTCTACATCGGTGTGAACACCGGTGCCTTCGCCGCGCCGCTCGTCATCGGCACGGTCGGCCAGAAGGTCAACTGGCACCTGGGCTTCGCGATCGCCGCGGTCGGCATGGGTCTCGGCCTGCTCTTCTTCCTGTGGGGCACCCGCCACCTCAGCCCGCAGAGCAATGTCGTCCCCAAGCCGCTGACGGCCGCCGAGCGCAAGTCCACGCTGATGAAGGCCCTGCTGTGGCTGGCCATCGCCGTCGCCTTCTACGGCGTCGTCGCGGGCACCGGCCACTTCACGCAGAAGTGGGCCACGATTCCGATCGCCCTGGTCGGCCTCGTCATCCCGATCACGGTCCTGACCCGCATCAAGCGCGACAAGGAACTGACGGCGAACGAGCAGACCAAGGTCAGCGGCTACATCTGGTTCTTCGTCGCCGCCGCCGTGTTCTGGATGATCTTCGACCAGGCCGGTTCGACGATGTCGACCTTCGCCGAGAAGAAGACCGCGGACAACGTCTTCGGCATCGACTTCCCGTCGACCTGGTTCCAGTCGGTCAACCCGCTGTGGGTCATGGCGATCGCCCCGATCTTCGCCTCGATGTGGCTGTGGCTCGCCCGCAAGGACCGCGAGCCGAGCACCACGGTGAAGTTCTCGATGGCCATGGTCGTCATCGGTGCCTCGTTCTTCGTCTTCGCCATCCCGATGGCGATGGCCTCGGACGGCACGAAGGTCACCCCCGCCTGGCTGCTGATGATCTACGGCATCCAGACCATGGGCGAGCTGTGCCTCTCCCCGGTCGGCCTGTCGCTCACCACGAAGATGGCGCCGCAGAAGTACGCGAGCCAGATGATGGGCGTCTGGTTCCTCGCGGTGACCGCGGGTGACTGCACCATGACCCTGCTGACGGAGGCGGGTGCCGACCTCAACGGCACCGGCGTGATCCTCGCGCAGGCGGCGGCCGCCACCCTGGCCGGTTGCGCGGTGTGGATGTCCCGCAAGCGGATCGAAGGCCTGATGGGCGACGTCCGCTGAGGACCCCCTGAACGACAGTGCCCCGGCGCAATGACGCGCCGGGGCACTGTGCGTTTCAGTCCGGGGGGAAAGGAGGCATGGTCTCCGGGGTGAACCAGGGCAGGGCCCCCGGCTCCGCGGCGACCGGCCGGGGCCGCAGCCGGTCGACGACGACCATCCCGAGCCGGAAGAGCCCCGCCGGGACGACCAGGCACAGCAGGATCCAGAACAGCGTCACCCCCCACGGCCGGGCCACGTCCCAGGGCTCGGTGACCAGCACCTTGCCGCCGTACTCGAGCGACACCTCGTAGGGCCCGTGAGCCCCCGCGGCGAGCTCCACGTCGAAGACGACCCGGGCCCGCTGCCCCGCGGGGATCGTCCCGCGCCACTTCCGCTCCTCCCAGGACGGCGCGAGGAGCCCCCGCGCGGTCCCCACCCGGAACACGGGATCCTTGGCCGCACCGGCCCCCATATTGCCCACGGTGAGAACGAGCCGCCGCACCGGCGGCGCACCGAACCACGTGAGCAGCCCGCCCTCCCCCTCCAGCCGGGCGTCCAGCACCCCGATCCGCGCGCCCGAGGACTCGGGCAACCGCACGACGGGGTGCCCCGCGACGACCAGCGGAACGTCCACCGCCACGCCCTCCCCCATCACCGTGGCCACGTGCACCACACAGGGACAGGGCTTGGGCGGCTCGGCGACCACCAGCTCCCGCCGGAAACTCCCGTCACTCTCCGTAGTGACGGTGCGCCCTTCCGCATTGGCGCAGTCATTGGTGCCGCCCGCCATGTTCTGCCCGCACACCAGCAGGGTGAGCAGAGCCCGGGGCCGCCACCCTTCACCCTTGACCACCACAACACTGCCCTTGCCGGCCTGTTCGCGATCAAGAAAAAGCCGAGGCCCTTCGGCAGCAAACCCCACAGGCACCAGAGCAACCACCAAAGCCACCACAACCAGCAGAGGAACGAGAGCGGAGGCGCCGGGGCCGCAGGGGCAGGGCCCTGGAC
>NZ_JBPQTS010000097.1:0-27924 GCF_051386455.1 Streptomyces sp. URMC 124 | reverse complement strand
GGGCAAGAGGGGCGGAAGAGGGGGCGGCGAGGGCCGTGGACACAGCGTTCATCGGTGTTCCCGTCTCTTTCGTGACGCAAGAGGGGTGAGTGAGGGGTGAGTGAGGGGTGAAGAGCAGCGCCGGGACCGGGGCACGGCCGACGGACCGGCCGACGGGCCGGCCGGCCGGCACCGAGGGGGCCGCGCGGCGCGGGCCGGTCAGCCGCTGATGCGGTCCCAGGTGACGGGCAGGGCGTCGAGCCAGCGCACGACCATGCCCTCCTTCCAGCTCAGCTCCTCCTCGGGGACCGCGAGCCGCAGGCCCTCGACGCGCCGCGCGAGCGCCGCGAGGGCAACCTGCAGCTGCATGCGGGCCAGGTGCGCGCCGGGGCAGAAGTGGGCGCCGAGGCCGAAGCCCAGGTGCGGGTTGGCGCCGCGCTCGAAGTCGAGTTCCTCGGGCGAGGAGAAGACGTCCCGGTCCCGGTTGGCCGCGCAGATCGAGCCGACGACGGCCTCGCCCGCGCGCACGACGGTCCCGCCGAGCTCGACGTCCTCCGTCGCGTAGCGGGGGAACATCGTGGAGGTGTGGAAGGGGGTGTAGCGGATCAGCTCCTCGACGGCCGCGGGCACGAGCCCGGGGTCCGTGCGCAGCCGGTCGAACTCCTTCGGGTGCTGCATGAGCACGAGCACGAAGTTGGCGAGCGTCAGCACGGTGTTCTGCACGCCGGGGGCGAGGAGGCGCACGGCCACGAGGACGAGCTCGTCCTCGGTGAGCCGCTCGGGGTCCTCGTCCCGGGCCTGGATCATGCCGTTGAGGAGTCCGTCGGTCGGCTCGCTGCGCCGGATTCCGACCAGCTTCGCCATGTAGCGGTGGAGGTTCCCCATGTATTCGTTCATCTTCGCCGGCGGGAGCGACGTGGTGGAAACCACCGCCTGCGACCATTCCTGGAAATCCGCCCGGTCCTCGAAGGGAACGCCGAGCAATTCGCAGATCACCGTGACGGCCAGCGGGTTGATGAATTCCGCCATGAGGTCCACCGGAGAATCCTGCGAACTCTTGCGGGACAATTCATCGAGCAGTTCGTCGGCGATCCGCTCGGTGAGCGGGCGCAGCCGCTCGGTCTGCCGCGGGGTCAGGCCGGCATTGGCGACCCGGCGCAGCCGGGTGTGGTCCGGGGGATCCATCGACAGCAGCCCGCGGTCGACGACCTCCTCGCCGATGCGCGGCTCGTCCCGGTGGAGCGTGGCCGCCCGGCTGAAGGTGTTGTCGGTCATCACCTTGCGGATGTCGGCATAGCGGGTGGCGAGCCAGGCCTCGTCGCCGTACGGAAGCTGTACGCGGCTCAGCGGCTCGTTCTCGCGGAGCTCCGCGTAAAGCGGGTGCAATGCGAGTCCGGCCGGGTCGCCGAATGGGTAGGACCGCACCTGGAGTGTCTTGTCGTCATTCACCTTCAGGACGTCCTTTCCGGAAGAGGCTGCGCACGGAAATGGAGTCTGCTGAGGAGAATTTGTAGTGTCAAGCTATCTTGTCTACTGGCGCTATTCGAGTTTGCTTATCTTCGCAGCTGGAATCAACCGGCAGGATGGCCGGAGGCTGCTTCATGACCTCGGTCACACAAAGAAAAAACCGGACTGCCGACCGGTGGAATTACCAATGGAATGCAAAGTTCCGCCCTGCGTTTTCACAACGGAGAAATGAGAAAAGGAAAAAGCGGGCGCCGTGCCCTCCGGCACGCGCCCGCCCCGACCGCTCCCCGCGGTACGGCTCCCGCTCCCGTCCGCTGCCGCTACGCGCCGTCCGGATCCGCCCGGTCGAGCGCCGGACGCGGCCCCGGTCCGGTCTCCAGCAGCAGGTGGTCCGCGGCGGCCGTGTCCGTCACCAGGCTGGTGACCAGCCCGGAGCGCAGCACCGCGCCGATCGCCGCCGCCTTGCGCAGCCCGCCCGCGATCGCCACGACCTCCGGGATGCGGCGCAGCCGGTCGGCCTCGACCGTGATGCAGCGCTCGCCCAGGTCCCGGCCGATGCGGCGGCCCTCGGCGTCGAAGAGGTGCGCGGACATCTCCGCGGCGGCGCCCAGGGAGGCGTAGTGGGCCCGCTCCTCCTCGGTGAGCATGTCGTAGACGGTCGAGATGCCCGGCGCCCACGAGCCGATGGAGACGGCGGCGACCGTCACCTTGTCGAAGTAGTCGAAGGCGCGCGCGATGCCCGTCTGGCCGCGCAGCGCCGCGGCCGTGGCCGGGTCCGGCAGCAGCATCGGCGCGTAGATCGGGTGCGCCTCGCCGCCCGAGACCTGCGCGGCGCGGCGCACGGCCTCCACCGAGCCGCGCTCCGCCGTGCCCGCGTCGTAGACGCCGGTGAGCTGGACGACCGTGCACGGCGGCAGCCGGTGCAGCGCCGCCGCCATGTGGATGGTCGAGCGGCCCCAGGCCAGGCCCAGCACGTCGCCCTCGTGCACCAGCTCGCCGAGCAGGTCCGCAGCCACCTCGCCGAGGTTCTCCGGGTCGGGCGCGTCGTCCGCGGCGTCGGCGGGGGACTCCACGACGACCGCGTGGCGCAGGCCGTAGCGGGCGCGCAGCGCGTCGGAGCGCTCCGCGTCCAGCTCGGCCGGGACCCTGATCTCGATCCGCACGAGATCGCGTTCGAGCGCCGTCTCCAGCACCCGGGCGACCTTGAAGCGGCTCACGCCGAACTCCTCGGCGATCTGGATCTTCGATTTGCCCTCGAGGTAGAAGCGGCGGGCCATGGCCGCCGCCTGCACCAGCTCGGCGGGCCCCATCGGCGTGGCTGAACGGCCCGTCGACACCACCGTCTCCTCTACTGTTTTCACGCTGTTCGAGCTTGGACTCCACCGTCATCCTGTCAGAAACGGCGGTCCTTGATCAGACCTTGACCTTCGCGCTCAGCATTTCGGGCGAGCGCGGCACCCCGCTCAGTGCCCGCAGGCCCAGGCCGCACCGGCCGTGACGCGCTCCGCCTGGGCGCGCAGGGCCCGTACGGTCGCCGCCGGGTCCTCCGTACCGTAGACGGCGGATCCGGCCACGAAGACGTCCGCGCCGGCCTCCGCGCACCGTTCGATCGTCTCCGCCGAGACCCCGCCGTCGACCTGCAGCCACATCTGCAGACCGTGCCGCGAGATCAGCTCCCGGGTGCGGCGAATCTTCGGCAGCATGATGTCCAGAAACGCCTGGCCGCCGAAGCCCGGCTCGACGGTCATGATCAGCAGCATGTCCAGCTCGGGCAGCAGGTCCTCGTACGGCTCGATCGGCGTCGCCGGCTTCAGCGCCATCGAGGCGCGGGCGCCCTTCGCCCGGATCTCCCGCGCGAGGCGCACCGGGGCGGCGGCCGCCTCCGCGTGGAAGGTCACCGACCCGGCGCCGGCCTCCACGTACTGCGGCGCCCAGCGGTCCGGGTCCTCGATCATCAGGTGGCAGTCCAGCGGGGTGTCCGTGGCACGGCTCAGCGACTCGACGATGGGCACGCCGAGGGTGAGGTTGGGGACGAAGTGGTTGTCCATGACGTCCACGTGGAGCCAGTCGGCGCCCTTGACCGCCTCGGCCTCGTCGGCGAGTCGGGCGAAGTCCGCGGACAGGATGCTGGGGTTGATCTGCACGGCCATGCCTTAAGCCTGCCATGTCCACTGCGCTCAGTTGTGCGGGGGCCCGCTTGGAGGCCTCTTCACGCCTCCGCTGCGGCGGATCGGAAGGGCAGCGCGTCCGCCCTTCCGCACCCGCCGCAACGGCGAGCAGCCGACGCGGCGCAGCCCGGCGGCGCCGGGCCGGGCGAGGCCCAAGGGCGATCCGGCACCGAGCGAGGCCTGAGGCGGGGTCCGGCACCGCCGAGCCGCATCGTGGGGGGTTGCGCGCCGCGGCGGCGGATTCGAAGGGGCGGAGCCCCTTCACCGGTCGCCGCGGCGGCAGACCCAATGAAGAGGCCGCACCGCTTCGTTCCGCCGCCACGGCGCGCAGCCGCCACGGCGCAGCCCGGCGGTGCCGGAGCCCGCGCGGCGAACCGCGAAACCGCTACGCGGTACGGCGGAGCAGCGCCAGGTACATCGCGTCCGTGCCGTGCAGGTGGGGCCACAGCTGGACGTCCGGGCCCTCGCCGAGCACCGGTACGCCCTGCATGTGCGGACGCGCGTCGATCCACTCCGCGTGGACGCCGTCCCGCTTGAGCACGTCGTCCACGACGGCCTTCGTCTCGGCCGGGTGCGGCGAGCACGTGGCGTACCCCACGACCCCGCCGACCCGCACGGCGCGCAGCGCCTCCCGCAGCAGGTCGCGCTGGAGCGGCGCGAAGCCGGCCACGTCCTCGGGGCGGCGCCGCCAGCGCGCCTCGGGACGGCGGCGCAGGGCGCCGAGACCGGTGCAGGGCACGTCGACGAGGACGCGGTCGAAGACACCCTCGCGCCACGGCGGACGGGTGCCGTCCGCGGCGATGACCTCGTAGGGCCCGGGGTTCCCGGCGAGTGCCCGCCCGACCAGGCGCGCCCGGTGCGGCTGCTTCTCGGAGGCGAGGAGCGCCGCCCCCCGCTCGGCGGCCAGCGCGCCGAGGAGCGCCGCCTTGCCGCCGGGGCCCGCGCAGCCGTCCAGCCAGCGCGCGTCCGGCCCGTCGAGCGGCACGGAGGCCAGGGCGAGGGCGACCAGCTGGCTGCCTTCGTCCTGCACGCCGGCGCGGCCTTCCCGCACGGCATCCAGCGCCCCGGGCTCGCCGCCCTCGGCGAGCCGTACGGCGTACGGCGACCAGCGGCCCGGCAGCGCCGAGTCCTCACCGACGGCGGCCAGCAGTTCTTCCGGGGTGGAGCGGCCCGGCCGGGCGACCAGCGTGACCTCCGGCCGTTCGTTGTCGGCCTCCAGCAGGTCCTCGATGCCGGCGCGGCCGCCGCCGAGCGCGTCCCACAGGGCGGAGACCACCCAGCGCGGGTGCGCGTGCACGACGGCGAGATGTTCCTCGGGATCGTCGTCGTAGGGCGGGGCGATCTTCTCCAGCCACGCGTCCATGTCGTGCGCGGTGATCTTCCGCAGGACGGCGTTCACGAACTTCGCCCGGCCGTCGCCGAGCACGACGCGCGCCAGCTCCACGCTGGCGGAGACGGCCGCGTGCGGCGGGATGCGCGTACCGAGGAGCTGGTGCGCGCCGAGGCTCAGGACGTCCAGGACCGGCGGGTCCACCTCGCGCAGCGGCCGGTCGACGCACGAGGCGATGATCGCGTCGTACGTCCCCTGGCGGCGCAGCGTGCCGTAGACCAGCTCCGTGGCGAGCGCGGCGTCGCGCGCGTCGAAGTCGCCCTGCTCCCGGGCCTTGCGCAGCAGCGGCGGCAGGACCAGGTTCGCGTACGCGTCCCGCTCGTCGACCGCCCGCAGCGCCTCGAAGGCGAGGATCCGCACCGGGTCCTTCTTGGGCCGGCGGTAGGGCTTTGCGGGGCGGCGGGCGGGACGGTCGTTCACGAAAGGTGCTCCGGGGCTGTGGTGGCGAAGGTGTTCAGCCTACGCTCTGCGCTCTGCGATGCTCTGCCCTCAGGCGGCCGGGCCGAGGTGCTCGCCCTCGGCGATGCGGACGCCGCGGGCCCAGTCGGCGGCCTTCATCGGCTTCTTGCCCTGCGGCTGGACCCACTGCAGCTCGACGGCGTGGGAGCCCGTCCCCACGTGCACGGAGTTCTTGGCGGCGGCGATCTCGCCGGGCGCGAGGCCGTCCCGGCCGACGGCCGGCAGCACCGACATGACCTTCAGCCGCTCGCCGCGGAAGAGCGTCCAGGCGCCGGGGGCCGGGGCGCACCCGCGGACCACGCGGTCCACGCGCAGGGCGGGAGCGGACCAGTCGATGCGGGCGTCCTCGACGTTGATCTTCGGGGCGAGGGAGACGCCCTCGGCCGGCTGCGGCACGGCCTCGAGCGAGCCGTCCTCGATGCCGTCCATGGTGGCGGCGAGCAGCCCGGAGCCGGCGAACGCGAGCCGGGTCAGCAGGTCGCCGCTGGTGTCGGTGGGCCGCACCTCCTCGGTGACCACGCCGTAGACGGGCCCCGAGTCCAGACCCTCCTCGATCAGGAAGGTGGAGGCGCCGGTGACCTCGTCGCCCGCGAGGATCGCGTGCTGGACCGGGGCC
Organism: Streptomyces sp. URMC 124; assembly: GCF_051386455.1. Taxonomy (NCBI): domain Bacteria; kingdom Bacillati; phylum Actinomycetota; class Actinomycetes; order Kitasatosporales; family Streptomycetaceae; genus Streptomyces; species Streptomyces sp. URMC 124. Next base: position 21,845 of record NZ_JBPQTS010000097.1, on the reverse strand, counting down.
GCGCCGCGCCACGCGGGCAGCAGCGAGAAGTGCAGGTTGACCCAGCCGTGCACGGGAATGTCCAGGGCGGCCTTCGGCAGCAGCGCGCCGTAGGCGACGACCGGGCAGCAGTCCGGGGCGATCTCGCGCAGCCGGGCGAGGAAGTCCTCGTCGCGCGGGCGCGCGGGCTTGAGCACCTCGATGCCGGCCTCCTCGGCGCGCTCGGCGACGGGGCTCGCCACGAGGCGGCGGCCGCGGCCGGCGGGGGCGTCGGGCCGGGTGACGACGGCGACGACCTCGTGGCGGTCCGAGGCGAGCAGGGCGTCGAGGGCGGGGACGGCGACCTCGGGGGTACCGGCGAAGACGAGCCTCATGGGTGGCGAACTACCTCTCCTCGAGCGCCGAGCGGAACGGCCCACCAGTCTAAAGGGCCCGGCCCCGAGGGGGCGTACGGATTGTCACGCGCCTCATTCCGGCGGATGTGCGCCCCCATACCGTGACCCGGCGGCCAATGGCGCGTTGTGGTCAAGAGAGATTGACCGAAGCGAGCCGCTGCCGCGGCCCTCCGTCCGTTGCTCGCCGGCTGTCGCGTCAACTCTCGTCTTTTTCCGTCCTTTTACCCCGCCGGTCCGAGAGGCTTCTTCATGGCCGACCACGCAACCCACGACGCCCAGGCACGGGCCAGCCTGCATCTGTTGGTCCGGGACATCGAGCGGGTCCGCAGGCAGGTGGACGCCCTGCGCACCCTCACCGCTCAGCTGGGCAACGTCTACCGCCCGCGGCGCACCGGCCCCTCCGCCGGCTTCGTCGTCTACGGGCGGGCACCCGCGCCGACCGTACGGCTGGCGCAGGAGTTGCGGGACAGCGTCGAGACCCTGGTGACGGCCGCGGTCGACTTCGACCGCTCGCTGGGCTTCTCGTGGGACGCGGTGGGCTCGGCCCTCGGTGTCACCAAGCAGGCGGTGCACCGGCGTTACGGGGCGCGCCGTGCCAACGGTCAGGCCCCGGCGGAGGCGTCGGAGGCGGTGCGCACCGCCGAGCCGGCGCCGGTGCCGGTGGTTCCGGCGGCCCGCACGGTCCCCGGCCAGGCGCCCGCCCCCGTCCACCGCGAGGAACAACGCCCCCCGGCCTTCCCGGGCCCCCGCAACGGCTAGCCCTGCGGGCGGCTCCCTGCACCGCCGGGCCGGACCCGGTCCGGCGGTTGCCGAACCCGCCGCGGGCCGCTTCGGCGTCGATCGCCGCCGCGGCACCCCGCCCACCGCGAGGTGACCGGCGGTGCCAGGGCCGGTCCCCGGGCGGGACGGCTCCCCACCACGACGTGACCATGGACGCCCCGGGCGTCGTTCATGTCTCCCCCCGCCGCAGCGGCGAACGCCCCCCGAGTACGCCTCCGGCGGTGCCGAACAGCCCTGAGCTGCGGCACAGCGCCGGGCACGCCACACCTCCCCTCCGCCGCAACGGCGCTCAGCCCACCGCGAGGTGACCGGCGGTGCCGAACCGGCCCGCAGGCGACGGGGCTGCAGCCCTGCCGAAGCCGCCCGGCGAGCTGTCAGCCGATGTCCGGTGGGTCGATGCGCAAGCGCACCGGTTCGCCGTCGCGGCGGGCCAGCCGCGCCGCCTGCGCGGTCTTCAGGGCGGCGGCCAGGGCCGCCCCCCGCCCCGGGCGGACGCGCAGCAGGGCCCGCTCCCACCGCTCCCCCGGCGGCGGGTCGCCGGGACGCCGCGGGCGCCCCGCGACCGTCACCGGCAGCGGCACGGGCCCGAGCACCTCCGCGTCCTCCGGCAGCTCCGCCGCGGCGAGCAGGTCCGCGACGTCCTCCGGCGGGCCGGAGACCGACGCCATCCGCGACACCGGCGGGAAGCCGAGCTCGGCGCGGTCGGCGAGCTCGCGCATCGCGTGCCCGGCGGGATCCCACCGCACCAGCGCCTGGACGGGCCGCAGCGTGGGCTCCGCGACCACCACGACCACGCCTCCCTCCGTCTGCCCGCGCACGAGCGCGGCCGCGGACAGCCAGCGGCGCAGGGCCTCCTCCCCCGCCCGCAGGTCGGGGAAGCCGAGGAGCGCCCAGCCGTCCAGCAGCAGCGCCGCGGCGTAGCCCCCTTCGGCGACGGGCTCCGCGCCGGGCGTGGAGACGACGATCGCCGGCCGGTCGGGCACGGTGTCGAGGATGTGGTCACGCCCGGAGGTGCGCACGGGCACGGACGGGAAGGCCCGGCCGAGCTCCTCGGCGGTGCGCCGCGCGCCCACGACCCGGGCCCGCAGCCGGGAGCCGCCGCACTCCGTGCAGTGCCAGCCCGGGGGCGCCTCCTGCCCGCACCAGCCGCACCGCAGCGCGCCCTCGGCGCCGCCGGCCTCCAGGGGGCCGGCGCAGTGGCCGCACCGGGCGGGCTCGCGGCACCGCTCGCAGCCCAGGCGGGGCACATAGCCGCGACGCGGCACCTGGACCAGCACCGGCCCGTGCTTGAGGCCCTCGCGGGCGGCCTGCCAGGCGTGGCTGGGCAGGCGGGCGGCGCGCGCCGCCGCGTCCCGGGCCTCGTCGGAGTCACCGACGGTCCGCACGGCAGGGGCGACGGCCCGCACGGTCTCGCGGGCGGCGGCGAGCGGCAGGGCCCACCCGGTGTTCACCAGCTGGGCGGCCTCCACCGTGCAGCCGAAGCCGCCGAGGAGGAACGCGGCCTTCTCGTGCACCGCCCGCTGCACGAGGACCTCGCGGGAGTGCGGGTGCGGAGCGTTCTGCGCGCTGTGGCTCCCGTCCCCGTCGTCCCAGACGGCGACGAGCCCGAGGTCCCGCACGGGCGCGAACATCGCCGCCCGCGTGCCGACCACGGCACGCACGGAGCCCCGGCTGACCGCGAGCCAGCGGCGGTACCGCTCCTCGGGCCCGAGCTCGGCCGTCAGCAGCACGTGCCGGCCCTCCCCCAGGAGCTCCCCGAGGGCGGCGTCGACGCGCGCCGCGTCCCGCCCGTCCGGCACGACGACGAGCGCTCCGCGCCCGGACGACAGCGCCGCCGCCGCGGCCCGGGCAAGCTCGTGCGGCCAGTGCGGGCCGGGCAGTGCCGTCCACACGGCCCGCGGGGTGTCCCCCCGGGCCACGGCGTCGAGAAAGGCGGGCCCGGTGGGATACCGCGCCCAGCTCCCGGGCTCCGGCGCCCCCGGCGCCGGCAGCGGCTCGGGCGAGGGCTCGGCCTCGATACGGGCGTGCCGGGGCGGAATAGCCAGCTGCAGCACGTCGGCGAGCGAACCGGCATACCGGTCGGCGACCGCGCGGCAGAGCTCGTAGAGCGCGGGGCTGAGCACCGGCTCCGGCGAGAGCACCTGGGCGATCGCGGCGAGCGGTCCCTGATAGTCGGACTCGGCCACCCGGTCCACGATGTACCCGTCGAGAAGGCCGCCGCCTTCTCTCCGGCCTCCGCGCACATTGCGCGTGCCGGCGCCGAAGCGCACCCGCACCCGCACCCCGGGCCGGGCGTCGGCGTCCAGCTCCTCGGGCACGGCGTAGTCCCACAGCCGGTCCAGGTGGACGGGCCCCTTGTCCACGAGCACCCGCGCGACGGGCAGCGTCTTGGCCAGGGGGGCGTTCCGCCACGTGCGCGGCTTGGCCTTGGGCGCCTTCGCCTTGGCCTCGCGCACGCTCTCCCGTATGAGCGCAAGCTGCTCCCCGTGCTCCGGAGGCTCGCCCTGGGACCGCCCGTTCTCGCTGCTCACAGCCACAGTCCTACCAGACACCACTGACAACGCCGGGCGGGCCGGAATTCCAGCCCGCCCGGCGTTCAGGACGGCAGTGACCGGGGCGACACCCCGGATCGCTTACAGACCCGCGGCCTTCTTCAGGGCGTCCACGCGGTCCGTGCGCTCCCAGGTGAAGTCCGGCAGCTCACGGCCGAAGTGGCCGTAGGCGGCGGTCTGCGCGTAGATCGGGCGCAGGAGGTCGAGGTCGCGGATGATCGCGGCGGGGCGGAGGTCGAAGACCTCGCCGATCGCGGTCTCGATCTTGTCGGTGTCGACGGTGTTCGTGCCGAACGTCTCCACGAACAGGCCCACCGGCTCGGCCTTGCCGATCGCGTAGGCGACCTGGACCTCGCAGCGCGAGGCCAGACCGGCGGCGACGACGTTCTTGGCGACCCAGCGCATCGCGTAGGCGGCCGAGCGGTCGACCTTGGACGGGTCCTTGCCCGAGAAGGCGCCACCACCGTGCCGGGCCATGCCGCCGTAGGTGTCGATGATGATCTTGCGGCCGGTGAGGCCGGCGTCGCCCATGGGGCCGCCGATCTCGAAGCGGCCGGTCGGGTTCACCAGGAGGCGGTAGCCGTCGGTGTCCAGCTTGATGCCGTCCTCGACGAGCTCCTTGAGGACGTGCTCGACGACGAACTCGCGGATGTCGGGCGCGAGCAGCGAGTCGAGGTCGATGTCGCTCGCGTGCTGCGAGGAGACGACGACGGTGTCGAGGCGGACGGCCTTGTTGCCGTCGTACTCGATGGTGACCTGGGTCTTGCCGTCGGGGCGCAGGTACGGGATGGTCCCGTTCTTGCGGACCTCCGACAGGCGGCGCGACAGGCGGTGCGCCAGGTGGATCGGCAGCGGCATGAGCTCGGGCGTCTCGTCGCAGGCGTAGCCGAACATCAGGCCCTGGTCGCCCGCGCCCTGGCGGTCCAGCTCGTCCTCGTCACCCTCGACGCGGCTCTCGTAGGCCGTGTCGACACCCTGGGCGATGTCCGGCGACTGGGCGCCGATGGACACCGAGACGCCGCAGGAGGCGCCGTCGAAGCCCTTCTTGGAGGAGTCGTAGCCGATCTCGAGGATCTTGTTGCGCACGAGCGAGGCGATCGGCGCGTAGGCCTTCGTGGTCACCTCGCCGGCGACGTGCACCAGGCCGGTGGTGATCAAGGTCTCGACGGCCACACGGGAGGTCGGGTCCTCCGTGAGCAGGGCGTCGAGGATCGTGTCGCTGATCTGGTCAGCGATCTTGTCGGGGTGACCCTCGGTCACGGACTCCGAGGTGAACAGGCGGCGGGACACATCGCTCCCTGGGGTTGCAGCGGCTGCTGGCTGATCATTGACGGCCCCGGCCGAGAGCTGCGCTCGACGCGGGGTCCTGGGTCAGTTTATCCGTCGTTCTCGTGGTTGGGACATCCTGTCTCGCATCACCGCCCGGGTGACCTGCGACACCCGTGTGCTCCGGCGCACAAAACGCTCACGCGAAACGCTGCGCAACCAGGTCCCAGACGGTGTCCGCGAGGTCGTCCTTGGGGCCGTAGGGAACGGGCGTCTCGGAGCCGTCGGGGGCCAGGACGACGGCTTCGTTCGTCTCCGAACCGAAGGTCTTCTTCTCCCCCACTTCATTGACAACCAGCAGGTCACAGCCCTTTCGGGCGAGCTTGGCGCGGCCGTTGGCGAGGACGTCGTCGGTCTCCGCGGCGAAGCCCACGACGACCTGCCCGGGGCGCGGCCGGCTCCCGGAGAGCTCGGCGAGGACGTCGGGATTCCGGATGAGCTCGACGGGCGCCGGGTCCTCGCCGTCCTTCTTCTTGATTTTGCCCTCGGCGTAGCGCGCGGGGCGGAAATCGGCCACGGCGGCGGCCATGACGACGGCGTCGGCGTCCTCCGCGGCCTTCAGGACGGCCTCCCGGAGCTGGACGGCGGTGCCCACGTGGACGACGTCGGCGCCCGCCGGATCGGCCAGCTCGCTGTTGGCCGCGACGAGGGTGACGCGAGCGCCGCGCGCCACGGCGGTGCGGGCCAGGGCGTAGCCCTGCTTGCCGGAGGAGCGGTTGCCCAGGAAGCGCACGGGGTCGAGCGGCTCACGGGTGCCGCCGGCGCTGATGACCACGTGCCGGCCGGCGAGGTCGGCCACCGGGGCGTCCGCGCCGCGGGCCAGCACCCGGCGGCAGACCTCGAAGATCTCCTCGGGGTCGGGGAGGCGGCCCTTGCCGGTGTCGACGCCGGTGAGGCGGCCGACGGCGGGCTCGATGACGATCGCGCCGCGGCGGCGCAGCGTCGCCACGTTCTCCTGGGTGGCCGGGTTCTCCCACATCTCGGTGTGCATGGCGGGCGCGAAGACGACCGGGCAGCGGGCGGTGAGCAGCGTGTTGGTCAGCAGGTCGTCGGCGAGGCCGTGGGCGGCCTTGGCCAGCATGTCGGCGGTGGCGGGGGCGACGACGACGAGGCGCGCCTCCTGGCCGATGCGCACGTGGGGCACCTCGTGGACGCTCTCCCACACCTCGGTGCCCGCGGGGTTGCCGGACAGGGCCGACCAGGTCGCCTCGCCGACGAAGTGCAGGGCCGAGGCCGTGGGCACCACCCTGACGTCGTGGCCGGACTCGGTGAGCCGGCGCAGCAGCTCGCACGCCTTGTAGGCGGCGATCCCGCCGCTGACCCCCAGGACGACCTTCGGCTTGTCCATCGTCTCCCCATCCATCGATTGCGTACAGCTCCCATGACACACCAAAGGTCCGGCAGCAGTGCTGCCGGACCCCTGGTGACGAATGTGCCGTGCTTACTGAGCCGGGGCCTCGATGGCCTCGGAGGTCAGCAGGCCCGCGTTGATCTCGCGGAGCGCGATGGACAGCGGCTTCTCGTGGACGTGGGTGTCCACCAGCGGGCCGACGTACTCCAGCAGGCCCTCGCCGAGCTGCGAGTAGTACGCGTTGATCTGACGGGCGCGCTTGGCGGCGTAGATCACCAGGCTGTACTTCGAGTCGGTTGCCTCGAGCAGCTCATCAATCGGCGGGTTGATGATGCCCTCGGGCGCGGTGATGGAAGAGGACACTCTCTGCCTTCCGAAGGGGGGTGAAGAAAGATGGTCAACGGAGCAAGGCTAGCAGTTCACGCGCAACGTCCTCGACGGAGGTGTTGACCAGCGTCACGTCGAACTCCGACTCCGCGGCGAGCTCGACCTTGGCCGCGGCGAGCCGGCGCTCGATCACCTCGGGCGACTCGGTGCCCCGGCCGGTGAGCCGGCGGACCAGCTCGTCCCAGCCGGGAGGCGCCAGGAAGACCAGGCGGGCCTCCGGCATGGTCTCGCGGACCTGCCGGGCGCCCTGCAGGTCGATCTCCAGCAGCACCGGCTCGCCGGCCTCCAGGCGGTCGAGGACCGCCTGGCGCGGCGTGCCGTAGCGGTTGCCGGCGAACTCGGCCCACTCCAGCAGCTCACCGTTGGCGATGAGCTTGTCGAACTCCTCGTCGTCGACGAAGAAGTACTGGACACCGTCCTGCTCGCCGGGGCGCGGCTTGCGGGTGGTGGCCGAGACCGAGAGCCACACCTCGGGGTGCGCCTTGCGCATATGGGCGACGACCGTGCTCTTACCGACCCCGGAGGGGCCGGAGAGCACGGTCAGCCGCGGTTGTCTGGCCGGGGGTACGGGGGACGTCCCCCGGGAGACTGCAGTACTCATGCAGCGATTATCCCGGTTCGCGGGAGTGCCTGGGAACGTCAGGCGGCCTTGCCGCCGAACTCACGCTCCAGCGATGCGATCTGGTTCGAGCCGAGCCCGCGCACACGACGGCTCTCGGAGATCCCGAGCCGCTCCATGATCTGCTTGGCGCGGACCTTGCCCACGCCCGGCAGGCTCTCCAGGAGTGCGCTGACCTTCATCTTGCCGATCACTTCGTTCGTCTGGCCCTGCGCGATGACATCGTGCAGCGAGGCACCGGAGTGCTTGAGCCGATTCTTGACCTCGGCGCGCTCCCGGCGAGCCGCGGCGGCCTTTTCGAGCGCGGCAGCGCGCTGTTCAGGGGTAAGGGGCGGAAGAGCCACGCCTACGTCACCTCGGATATCGAACTGTCGGATAACGGACCGGTGAGGAACCTAGTCGGCCCACACCTGCGGAGCAACGAGCAACGCGCTTGCACGTTCGCTCTCGTCGGAGACTAGCGGCCGATTCCGCTCCAGTCAGCGAGAACAAGCGAAAAGTCCTGGTCAGACTCGCTCGACCAGGACTTTTCCGGACATATGGACCAACAATTTTGACGCTTCCGCGACGAGCCGGCCGCGCGCCGGCCCTCCGGCAGGCGCGCGGCGGGCGCCCGGCGGACCCCGGCGGCTACCCGGCCGCCGGACCCGCCGCGTCCACGGCCTCCCGGACCTCGTCCGCGAACCGCTCGGCGCTCGCCCGCAGCGCCGTCGCGTCCGGTCCGTGCCGCAGCACGCCCCGGCTGACGTTCGGCACCACGTCGCGCACGGCCGCACCGAAGACCTTCGGCAGGTCGGCCGCGGTCGCGCCCTGGGCGCCGATGCCGGGCGCGAGCAGCGGGCCGTTGATGTCCAGGTCCGCGCGCGCCGCGCCGAGGCTGCCGCCCAGGGTGGCGCCGACGACCGCGCCGAACGAGCCCATGGGCGCGGCGTCCGCGTTCTCGGCCCGCAGGTGGTCCAGCATGGTCGCGGCCACGCTCGCCCCGTCGGCGCGCACGGCGTGCTGCACCTCGGCGCCCTCCGGGTTCGAGGTGAGGGCGAGGACGAACACGCCGGTGCCGCTCTCGCGCGCCAGCTCCAGCGCCGGGCGCAGCGAGCCGTAGCCGAGGTAGGGGCTCACGGTCACCGCGTCGGAGAAGAGCGGCGAGGCGGGGTCGAGGTAGGTGGCGGCGTAGGCGGCCATGGTGGAGCCGATGTCGCCGCGTTTGGCGTCCATCAGGACCAGTGCGCCGGCCTCGCGGGAGTCGGCGACGGCCTGCTCCAGGACGGCGATGCCGCGCGAGCCGAAGCGCTCGAAGAAGGCGGACTGGGGCTTGAGGACGGCCACGCGGTCGGCGAGCGCCTCCACGACGGTGCGCGTGAAGCGCTCCAGGCCGTCGATGGTGTCGGGAAGGCCCCAGTCGGCCAGGAGGGAGGCGTGCGGGTCGATGCCGACGCAGAGCGGGCCGCGGGTGTCCATGGCGCGGCGCAGCCGCGTGCCGAAGGGTTCGAGGGTCATGCGGCTGCCTTCTTCCCGGTCGCGGCGCCTACCGCCTCGGCGAGGGTGGCGTACGGGCTCGCCGCGAGCTTTTCGGCGAGGCCCTGGTGGATCTTGCGGCACCAGAAGGGGCCCTCGTAGATGAAGGCGCTGTAGCCCTGGACGAGCGTGGCGCCCGCCAGGATGCGCTCCCAGGCGTCGTCGGCGGTCTCGATGCCCCCGACGCCCACGAGGGTGATCCGGTCGCCCACGCGGGCGTACAGGCGGCTCAGGACCTCCAGCGAGCGGGCCTTGAGGGGGGCGCCGGACAGACCGCCGGCCCCGATGGCCTCGACGGTGCGCTTCGGCGTCCGCAGGCCGAGGCCTTCGCGGGCGATCGTGGTGTTGGTGGCGATGATGCCGTCGAGGCCCAGCTCCACGGCCAGGTCGGCGACGGCGTCGACGTCCTCGTCGGCCAGGTCGGGCGCGATCTTCACCAGCAGCGGGACGCGGCGCGAGGTGACCGTGCGGTCGGCGGCCTCGCGGACGGCGGTCAGCAGCGGGCGCAGCGCCTCGGTGGCCTGCAGGTTGCGCAGCCCGGGCGTGTTGGGCGAGGAGACGTTGACGACGAGGTAGTCGGCGTGGGCGGCCAGGCGCTCGGTGGAGGTGACGTAGTCGGCGACGGCCTCGGCCTCCGGCACGATCTTCGTCTTGCCGATGTTGACGCCGACCGTGGTCCGGAAGACGGCCTTGCGGGCCGCCAGGCGCTCCGCCACGGCCGCGGAGCCGTCGTTGTTGAAGCCCATGCGGTTGATGAGCGCGCGGTCCGCCACGAGGCGGAAGAGGCGCTTCTTGGGGTTGCCGGGCTGCGGCTGGGCGGTGACGGTGCCGATCTCGATGTGGTCGAAGCCGAGCATGCTCATGCCGTCGATGGCGGAGGCGTTCTTGTCGAAGCCGGCGGCGAGCCCGAAGGGGCCGTGCATGCGCAGGCCGAGCGCCTCGGTGCGCAGCTCCTTGTGCCGGGGGGCGAGGACGGCCGCGACGAAGGTGCGCAGGACCGGCACGCGGGCCGCGGCGCGGATCCAGGCGAAGGCGAGGTGGTGGGCCTTCTCGGGGTCCATCCGCTGGAAGATCAGTCGGAAGAAGAGGGAGTACATGGTGGTGCCGGAGGCCTTCCGCGAGCGGGACGGGCGAGGGGGACCTGCGGACCGCCCGCCCGCCCCTCGTGGCGAGGGGCGGGCGGGCGGCACGGGTCAGGCGCGGGCGGCGGTCAGGTGCTCCGCGTGCTCCTGCAGGGAGCGCACGCCCACGTCGCCGCGGGTGAGCGCCTCGATGCCCTGGACGGCGGCCGCGAGGGCCTGGACCGTGGTCAGGCACGGGACCGCGCGGGCGACCGCGGCGGTGCGGATCTCGTAGCCGTCGAGGCGGCCGCCGGTGCCGTAGGGGGTGTTGACGATCAGGTCGACCTCACCGTCGTGGATGAGCTGGACGATCGTCTTCTCGCCGTTCGGGCCCTCGCCCTCGCTCTGCTTGCGCACGACGGTGGCGTTGATGCCGTTGCGCTTGAGGACCTCGGCGGTGCCGGAGGTGGCCAGCAGCTCGAAGCCGTGGGCGACCAGCTCGCGGGCCGGGAAGATCATCGAGCGCTTGTCGCGGTTGGCCACCGACACGAACGCGCGTCCCTTGGTGGGCAGCGCGCCGTAGGCGCCGGCCTGCGACTTGGCGTAGGCGGTGCCGAAGACGCTGTCGATGCCCATGACCTCGCCCGTCGAGCGCATCTCCGGGCCGAGGACGGTGTCCACGCCGCGGCCGGAGGCGTCGCGGAAGCGCGACCACGGCATCACGGCCTCCTTGACGGAGATCGGCGCGTCCAGCGGCAGCGTGCCGCCGTCGCCCTCCTTGGGCAGCATGCCCTCGGCGCGCAGCTGGGCGACGGTCGCGCCCAGCGAGATGCGGGCGGCGGCCTTGGCCAGCGGCACGGCGGTCGCCTTGGAGGTGAAGGGGACCGTGCGGGAGGCGCGGGGGTTGGCCTCCAGGACGTAGAGGATGTCCCCGGCCATGGCGAACTGGATGTTGATCAGTCCGCGGACGCCGACGCCCTTGGCGATGGCCTCGGTGGAGGCCCGCAGCCGCTTGATGTCGTAGCCGCCGAGGGTGATCGGGGGCAGGGCGCAGGCGGAGTCGCCGGAGTGGATGCCGGCCTCCTCGATGTGCTCCATGACGCCGCCGAGGTAGAGCTCGTGGCCGTCGTAGAGCGCGTCGACGTCGATCTCGATGGCGTCGTCGAGGAAGCGGTCGATGAGGACCGGGTGCTCGGAGATCAGCCCGGCGTGGCGCTCCAGGTACTCGCCGAGGGAGGGCTCGTCGTAGACGATCTCCATGCCGCGGCCGCCGAGCACGTAGGACGGGCGGACCATGACCGGGTAGCCGATCTCGGCGGCGATGCCCTTGGCCTCGTCGAAGGAGAAGGCGGTGCCGTACTTGGGGGCCGGCAGGCCGGCCTCGGTCAGCACGCGGCCGAAGGCGCCGCGCTCCTCGGCGAGGTCGATGGCCTCGGGCGAGGTGCCGACGATCGGCACGCCGTTGTCCTTGAGCGCCTGTGCCAGGCCCAGCGGGGTCTGGCCGCCGAGCTGGACGACGACGCCCGCGACCGGGCCGGCCTCCTGCTCGGCGTGGACGATCTCCAGGACGTCCTCCAGGGTGAGCGGCTCGAAGTAGAGCCGGTCGGAGGTGTCGTAGTCGGTGGAGACGGTCTCGGGGTTGCAGTTGACCATCACGGTCTCGTAGCCGGCGTCGCTGAGCGCGAAGGAGGCGTGGACGCAGGAGTAGTCGAACTCGATGCCCTGGCCGATGCGGTTCGGGCCCGAGCCCAGGATGATCACCGCGGGCTTCTCGCGGGGCGCGACCTCGGACTCCTCGTCGTAGGAGGAGTAGAAGTACGGGGTCTTCGCCGCGAACTCGGCGGCGCAGGTGTCGACCGTCTTGTAGACCGGGCGGACGCCGAGGGCGTGGCGGACCTCGCGGACGACGTCCTCGCGCAGGCCGCGGATCGCACCGATCTGGGCGTCGGAGAAGCCGTGCCGCTTGGCCTCGGCCAGCAGCTCGGGCTGGAGCTTCTCGGCGGCGGCCAGCTCGTCCGCGATCTCCTTGATCAGGAACAGCTGGTCGACGAACCACGGGTCGATCTTCGTGGCGTCGAAGACCTCCTCCGGGGTGGCGCCGGCGCGGATGGCGGCCATGACGGTGTTGATCCGGCCGTCGGTGGGACGGACGGCCTTCGCCAGCAGCTCCGCCTTGTCGCCGGGCGCAGAGACGAAGTCGAACTGCGAGCCCTTCTTCTCCAGCGAGCGCAGGGCCTTCTGCAGGGCCTCGGTGAAGTTACGGCCGATGGCCATGGCCTCGCCCACCGACTTCATGGTGGTGGTGAGGGTGGCGTCGGCGGCCGGGAACTTCTCGAAGGCGAAGCGGGGCGCCTTGACCACGACGTAGTCGAGCGTGGGCTCGAAGGACGCCGGGGTCTTCTCCGTGATGTCGTTGGGGATCTCGTCCAGCGTGTAGCCGACGGCGAGGCGGGCCGCGATCTTGGCGATCGGGAAGCCGGTGGCCTTGGAGGCGAGCGCGGAGGAGCGCGAGACGCGCGGGTTCATCTCGATGACGATGACCCGGCCGTCGTCGGGGTTGACGGCGAACTGGATGTTGCAGCCGCCGGTGTCGACACCGACCTCGCGGATGATCGCGATGCCGACGTCCCGCAGGATCTGGTACTCGCGGTCGGTCAGCGTCATCGCCGGGGCGACGGTGATGGAGTCGCCGGTGTGCACGCCCATCGGGTCGAAGTTCTCGATGGAGCAGACGACCACGACGTTGTCGTTCTTGTCGCGCATCAGCTCCAGCTCGTACTCCTTCCAGCCGAGGATGGACTCCTCCAGGAGCACCTCGGTGGTCGGGGAGAGCGTGAGGCCCTGGCCGGCGATGCGGCGCAGCTCGTCCTCGTCGTGGGCGAAGCCGGAGCCGGCGCCGCCCATGGTGAAGGAGGGGCGGACGACGACGGGGTAGCCGCCGAGCGTCTCGACGCCCGCGAGGACCTCGTCCATGGTGTGGCAGATGACCGAGCGGGCGGACTCGCCGTGGCCGATCTTGGCGCGGACGGCCTCGACGACCCCCTTGAACAGGTCGCGGTCCTCGCCCTTGTGGATGGCCTCGACATTGGCGCCGATCAGCTCGACGCCGTACTTCTCCAGCACGCCGTTCTCGTGCATGGAGATCGCGGTGTTGAGCGCGGTCTGGCCGCCGAGGGTGGGCAGGAGGGCGTCGGGGCGCTCCTTGGCGATGATCTTCTCGACGAACTCGGGGGTGATCGGCTCGACGTAGGTGGCGTCGGCGATCTCCGGGTCGGTCATGATCGTGGCCGGGTTGGAGTTGACGAGGATGACCCGCAGGCCCTCGGACTTCAGCACGCGGCAGGCCTGGGTGCCGGAGTAGTCGAACTCCGCGGCCTGGCCGATGACGATCGGGCCGGAGCCGATGACCAGAACGGACTGGATGTCGGTGCGCTTAGGCACGCTGGCCCTCCATCAGGGAGACGAAGCGGTCGAACAGGTACGCGGCGTCGTGCGGTCCTGCGGCTGCCTCGGGGTGGTACTGGACGCTGAATGCCGGCTGGTCGAGCAGCTGGAGACCTTCCACCACGTCGTCGTTCAGACACACGTGGGAGACCTCCACCCGGCCGTACGGCGTGTCGGTCGCCCGGTCGAGCGGGGCGTCGACGGCGAAGCCGTGGTTGTGCGCGGTGACCTCGACCTTGCCGGTCGTACGGTCCTGCACGGGCTGGTTGATGCCGCGGTGGCCGTACTTCAGCTTGTACGTGCCGAAGCCGAGCGCGCGGCCGAGGATCTGGTTGCCGAAGCAGATGCCGAACAGCGGGGTCTTGCGGGAGAGGACCTCGCGCATGACCGCCACGGGGTGGTCGGCGGTGGCCGGGTCGCCCGGGCCGTTGGAGAAGAACACGCCGTCGGGGTTCACGGCGAAGACGTCCTCGGCGGTGGCCGTGGCCGGCAGGACGTGCACCTCGATGCCGCGCTCGGCCATCCGGTGCGGGGTCATGCCCTTGATGCCCAGGTCGATCGCGGCGACGGTGAACTTCTTCTCACCGACCGCGGGGACCACGTAGGTCTCCTTGGTGGCGACCTCGGCGGAGAGGTCGGCGCCCTTCATCTCGGGGGCCTGGCGGACCTCGGCGAGCATCGCGCCCTCGTCGGGCAGGGAGTGCCCGGAGAAGATGCCGACGCGCATGGCGCCGCGCTCGCGCAGGTGGCGGGTGAGGGCGCGGGTGTCGATGCCGCAGATGCCGACGACGCCCTGCTTGGCCAGCTCCTCGTCCAGGGAGCGGCGCGAGCGCCAGTTGGACGGGACGCGGGCGGGGTCGCGCACCACGTAGCCGGCGACCCAGATGCGGGCGGACTCGGGGTCCTCGTCGTTGACGCCGGTGTTGCCGACGTGCGGGGCGGTCATCACGACCACCTGGCGGTGGTAGGAGGGGTCGGTCAGGGTCTCCTGGTAGCCGGTCATGCCGGTGGAGAACACGGCCTCGCCGAAGGTCTCCCCCACGGCCCCGTAGGCCCGGCCGCGGAAGATCCGGCCGTCCTCCAGGACGAGTACGGCGGGAACCTTCGAGGTCCCCCTGGTGGAGGTCGTCATCGTGCGCCTTCCGTGTCGCTGTTCTTGTGGTGCAGGTGGGTGAGGGCCTCGACCCACGCGGCGTGCTCGGCCGCCTGGTCGGAGCGGAAACCGGAATCGATCTCCCGGTCGCCGTGCACCCAGGTGATCACCAGCAGGCCGCCCTCGGTGAGGACCTTGCCGGCGATGCCCTTGTCGAGCCGGGCTCCGCGCACCCGGTCCGCGGGGATGAAGAAGTCCTGGGCGCCGGGGCGCACCACGGTGACGCCCTGCTCCGTCAGGGTGAGCTCGGCCCGGCTGCGGGTGCCGAGGCCGTGGGCGACGATGCGGTCGAGCCACTGGCCGGCCGTGGTGGAACCGTGGTAGCGGCCCGTCATCGTCAGGGTGGGGTCACCCTTGCCGGCGGGGGCGGCGGGCAGCTCGGGCAGGTCGCCCTGGAGCGCGCCGCGCCACTTCCAGCCCTCGCGCATCAGCCAGTAGAGCAGCGCGATGAAGAGCAGCAGCCCCACGACCCAGCCGATGCGCGCGGCCCAGTCGGTGACGGCGGCAGACTTCTGCTCGTCCGCCAGGTTGATCAGTGCCGATGGTGCAGATGTCACGCGAGATTCCCGTCCACGACCGTTGCCCGGCCCCGCAGGAAGGTGTGGGTGACGCGACCCGGCAGCTCGCGGCCCTCGTAGGGGGTGTTGCGGCTGCGGGAGGCGAAGCCCGCGGGGTCCACCACACCACGGTAAGCGGAATCGACCAGGGTGAGGTTGGCGGGCTCACCGGCGGCGATCGGGCGGCCGTGCCCGGCGAGGCTGCCGATGCGGGCGGGCTTGAAGGACATGCGCTCGGCGACGCCGGCCCAGTCCAGCAGGCCGGTCTCGACCATCGTGTGCTGGACGACGGACAGCGCGGTCTCCAGGCCCACCATGCCCATGGCGGCCGCGGCCCACTCGCAGTCCTTGTCCTCGTGCGGGTGCGGGGCGTGGTCGGTGGCGACGATGTCGATCGTGCCGTCGGCCAGGGCCTCGCGCAGCGCCATCACGTCGCGCTCGGTGCGCAGCGGCGGGTTGACCTTGTAGACCGGGTTGTACGAACGCACCAGCTCGTCGGTGAGGAGCAGGTGGTGCGGGGTGACCTCGGCGGTGACGTCGATGCCGCGGGACTTGGCCCAGCGGACGATCTCGACGGAGCCGGCCGTGGACAGGTGGCAGATGTGCACCCGGGAGCCGACGTGCTCGGCGAGGAGGACGTCGCGGGCGATGACCGACTCCTCGGCGACGGCCGGCCAGCCGCCCAGACCCAGCTCGGCGGAGACGACACCCTCGTTCATCTGGGCGCCCTCGGTCAGGCGGGGCTCCTGCGCGTGCTGGGCGATGACGCCGCCGAAGGCCTTCACGTACTCCAGGGCGCGGCGCATGATCACGGCGTCGTCGACGCACTTGCCGTCGTCGGAGAAGACGGTGACGCCGGCGGCGGAGTCGTGCATGGCGCCCAGCTCGGAGAGCTGCTTGCCCTCCAGGCCGACGGTGACGGCGCCGATGGGCTGCACGTCGCAGTAGCCGGACTCCTTGCCCAGGCGCCAGACCTGCTCGACAACGCCGGCGGTGTCGGCGACGGGGAAGGTGTTGGCCATGGCGAAGACGGCCGTGTAGCCGCCGCTCGCGGCGGCGCGGGTGCCGGTCAGGACCGTCTCGGAGTCCTCGCGGCCGGGCTCGCGCAGGTGGGTGTGCAGGTCGACGAGGCCGGGCAGCAGGATCTTGCCGTCGGCCTCGATGACCTGGGCGCCCTCGGGGGCGGTCAGGCCCGCTCCGACCTCGGCGACGGTCTCGCCGTCGATGAGGACGTCCTGGGGCTCGCCGCCGAGGACCTTCGCACCGCGGATAAGGATCTTCGACATGATTACTTGTTCTCCTCGGTGCGGGCGGGGGTGGTGGTGACGGCCGGCTCGGAGCCGCCGAGCAGCAGGTAGAGGACGGCCATCCGGGTGCTGACGCCGTTGGCGACCTGCTCGACGGCCGTGCAGCGGTCGGAGTCGGCGACCTCGGCGGTGATCTCCATGCCGCGGTTCATCGGGCCGGGGTGCATCACGACGGCGTGCTCGGGCATCTTCGCCATGCGGTCGCCGTCCAGGCCGTAGCGGCGGGCGTACTCGCGCTCGGTCGGGAAGAAGGCGGCGTTCATCCGCTCGCGCTGGACGCGCAGCATCATCACGGCGTCGGACTTCGGCAGCACGGCGTCGAGGTCGTAGGAGACCTCGCAGGGCCAGCTGCCGACACCGACCGGCACCAGCGTGGGCGGCGCGACCAGGGTGACCTCGGCGCCGAGGGTGGTCAGCAGGTGGACGTTGGAGCGGGCGACGCGGCTGTGCAGCACGTCGCCGACGATCGTGATGCGGCGCCCGGAGAGGTCCCGCCCGATGCCCGCGTCCCGGCCGACCAGGCGGCGGCGCATGGTGAAGGCGTCCAGCAGGGCCTGGGTGGGGTGCTCGTGCGTGCCGTCGCCCGCGTTGACGACGGCGCCGTCGATCCAGCCCGAGTTCGCCAGCCGGTAGGGGGCGCCGGAGGCGTGGTGGCGGATGACGACGGCGTCGGCGCCCATCGCCTCCAGGGTCAGGGCGGTGTCCTTGAGGGACTCGCCCTTGGAGACCGAGGAGCCCTTGGCGGAGAAGTTGATGACGTCGGCGGAGAGCCGCTTGGCGGCGGCCTCGAAGGAGATGCGGGTGCGCGTCGAGTCCTCGAAGAAGAGGTTGACGACGGTGCGGCCGCGCAGGGTGGGCAGCTTCTTGATCGGCCGGTCCGCGACCCGGGCCATCTCCTCGGCGGTGTCGAGGATCAGGACGGCGTCGTCGCGGGTGAGGTCGGCGGCCGAGATGAGGTGGCGCTTCATCCGGGTGCTCCGTGTGTAGGAGGTGTGCGGGTACGCGGACGGGCGTGCGAGGACGAGGTGCGGCCTCGCAGCGGCCGGGTCCGGGAGGGAGCTCGCTACTGCGCGTCGGCAGGGGTGGCCGCGCGCACGCCGAGCAGGACGCTGTCGCGCCCGTCCTCCTCGGTGAGCTGGACCTTGACCGTCTCCCGCAGCGACGTCGGGAGGTTCTTGCCGACGTAGTCGGCACGGATGGGAAGTTCGCGGTGGCCGCGGTCGACGAGGACCGCGAGCTGGACGGCGCGCGGACGGCCGATGTCGTTCAGGGCGTCCAGCGCGGCGCGGATCGTGCGGCCGGAGAAGAGCACGTCGTCCACGAGGACCACCAGGCGGCCGTCGATGCCCTCGCCGGGGATCTCGGTGCGCGCGAGGGCGCGCGCCGGGCGCAGCCGCAGGTCGTCGCGGTACATGGTGATGTCGAGGGAGCCGACGCGGGTCGCGCTGCCGGTGATCTCTTCGAGCTTGGCGGCCAGCCGGCGGGCGAGGAAGACGCCGCGCGTCGGAATGCCGAGGAGCACCACGTCGTCGGCGCCCTTGGCGCGCTCGACGATCTCGTGGGCGATACGGGTCAGGACCCGGGCGATGTCCGGTGCTTCGAGCACGGGACGGGGGGCGGAGCCCATGGGGCTCGCCTCGGGAATGGCGTCCATACGAAACGGACCTCCTTCTCCGCCTCACGGGACGGACATTAAAGGACGTCGGAATTACTCCCTCACCGTACCAGGCCCGCCATCGGGTGCTCACCGCCACCCCTACTGGAGGACGGTGTGGACCATTCGGCTTGACGAAGCCAGATTACGCTGCGTAACCTCACAGTGAGTTACCAGTCTTCGTCCGGGGAGCTTTATGTCCAGCGAATACGCCAAACAGCTCGGGGCCAAGCTCCGCGCCATCCGCACCCAGCAGGGCCTCTCCCTTCACGGCGTGGAGGAGAAGTCCCAGGGCCGCTGGAAGGCCGTCGTAGTGGGTTCGTACGAGCGCGGCGACCGTGCCGTGACCGTGCAGCGCCTGGCCGAGCTGGCCGACTTCTACGGGGTTCCCGTGCAGGAGCTGCTGCCCGGCACCACGCCGGGCGGTGCTGCCGAGCCGCCGCCGAAGCTGGTCCTGGACCTTGAGCGCCTGGCCCACGTGCCGGCCGAGAAGGCCGGCCCGCTCCAGCGTTACGCGGCGACCATCCAGAGCCAGCGCGGCGACTACAACGGCAAGGTCCTCTCGATCCGCCAGGACGACCTGCGGACCCTCGCCGTCATCTACGACCAGTCGCCCTCGGTGCTCACCGAGCAGCTGATCAGCTGGGGTGTGCTCGATGCGGACGCGCGCCGCGCGGTCCAGCACGAGGACGCCTGACGGCCGGTCCGGTCTTGACAAGCGACCACGACTAAACCGCCTGGGGCGGGAAACCTTCGGTTTCCCGCCCCAGGCGGTTCGTCTTTGTGCGGGTCCGGCTCGCAGGAGCCGGGCCGCTTACTTCTCCTCGCGCCGGAGACCCGGCTTGAGCTCCTTGAAGCGGGCGAGCAGACCGTTGACGAAAGCCGGCGAGTCGTCGGTGGAGAACTCCTTGGCGAGCTGCACCGCCTCGTCGATCGCCACCGCGTCCGGGGTGCCGTCCTCCCAGATCAGCTCGTAGGCACCCAGCCGCACGATGTTCCGGTCGGCGACCGGCATGCGGTCCAGGTCCCAGTCGACCGCGTAGGTGGCGATCAGCTCGTCGATCCGGGCGACGTGCTCGGCGTACCCCTCGACCAGCTGCATCGTGTACTCGTTGACCGGCGGCTGACGGTCGTCCGACCGCGAGTGCCGGATCCAGTCCGCGAGGACGTTCTGCACGGTGATACCGCGCTGGTCGGCCTCGAAGAGGATCTGGAACGCGCGCTTACGGGCCTTGCTGCGGGCAGCCACGGTTAGCTGTTCACCCGGCCGAGGTAATCGCCGGTGCGCGTGTCGACCTTGATCTTCTCGCCGGTGGTGACGAAGAGCGGGACCTGGATCTCGTAGCCCGTCTCCAGCTCGGCGGGCTTGGTGCCACCGGTGGAGCGGTCGCCCTGGACGCCCGGGTCGGTGTGCTTGATGACCAGCTCGACGGCGGCCGGCAGCTCCACGTAGAGCACCTCGCCCTCGTGCGTGGCGACGGTGGCCTCGAAGCCCTCGATCAGGAAGTTCGCGGCGTCGCCGACGGCCTTGCGGCTGATCATCAGCTGGTCGTAGTCCTTCATGTCCATGAAGACGAAGTACTCGCCGTCCATGTACGAGAACTGCATGTCGCGGCGGTCGACGGTGGCCGTCTCGACCTTCACACCGGCGTTGAAGGTCTTGTCGACGACCTTGCCGGAGAGCACGTTCTTCAGCTTCGTACGGACGAAGGCGGGGCCCTTGCCGGGCTTGACGTGCTGGAACTCGACGACGGACCAGAGCTGGCCGCCTTCGAGCTTGAGCACCATGCCGTTCTTGAGGTCGTTCGTGGATGCCACGGTTGCGGTATCTCCTGGACTGGTGGAACCAGAAAGTGCGGTGCGCCCGGCTAGAGCGCGAGCAGCTCTTTGGTCGTGATGGTGAGTAGCTCGGGTCCGCCGTCCGCCTCGGGGCGGACGACGAGCGTGTCATCGATCCGGACGCCGCCGCGGCCCGGGAGGTGTACCCCGGGATCTACGGTGACCGGCACGCAAGCGTCCAGTTTACCCATTGCCGAAGGTGTCAGCCGAGGGTCCTCGTCGTTTTCGAGCCCCACGCCGTGTCCGATCCGCGGTCCGACGCGATCACCGTGGCCCGCGGCCTCCAGCACCACCCGCGCGGCGCGGTCCACCTCCCGGCAGGGCGTGCCCGGCGCGAGCGCCTCCCGGCCGGCCCGCTGGGCCGCGAACACCTGGTCGTAGAGCTCGATCTGCCAGTCCGCCGGACTGGTGCCGATCACGAAGGTGCGCCCGATCTCGCTGCGGTAGCCGCGGTAGTCCGCGCCCACGCACACGCTCAGGAAATCGCCCTCCTCCACGCGGCGGTCGCTCGGCAGGTGCCCGGCCAGCCCCGAGTTCGGCCCGGTGCCGACCGACGTGGGGAACGCCGGGCCCGTCGCGCCGTGGTCGACCAGCCGCCGCTCCAGCTCCAGCGCGAGGTGCCGCTCGGTGCGCCCGACCAGGATCGACTCCAGCAGCTCCCCCAGCGCCTGGTCGGCGATCTCCGCGGCGATGCGCAGGGAGGAGATCTCCTCGTCGTCCTTGACGAGCCGCTGCTGCTCCACGGCGGTGCCCAGGTCCGTCAGGCGCAGCCGGGGCGCGACGGACTGCAGGGCGCGGTGGCGGGCGACCGTCAGGTGGTGCTCCTCCACGGCCAGCGATCCCGCCCCGGCGGCCGCGGCCTGCTCGGCGCCGGCGACGGCCGCATCGGCGTCGGCCCCGTCCAGTACGACGACGCGCAGGTCGTCCGGGGGGCGGGTGACGGCGGCGGGGCCGCAGGGGTCGCAGGGGCACAGCAGGACGTCCTGGCCGGGGCGGACGAGCAGCGCCGCCCCGGCCGGGGCGGTTCCGGCCAGATAGCGGACGTTGGCGTTCCCGGAGACCAGGGCGGCCTCGCTCCCGGCCGCGTGGCAGCGCTCGCGCAACCGGTCGCGGCGTGCCGCGTACACCTCGGACATGTCTCCGAGCGTACGGCCGGGCCTCGCGGGCGGCCGTCCCAGCGCGTCCGACCGGGCAGCGGCGCCCGCGCCTCGCGGGGCCGGGCGCCGGGCCGGGCGCGGGTGGTCACCAGCTGGGCGGGCTGGCCAGCGAGCGGGCGACGACCTCGTCGAGGAGGCGGGCGGTGGTGGTGACGTCCTGCTGGGAGTTGTCGATGATGGGCAGGCCCGAGCCGTACCAGCCGGCCATCCGGCCGTGGATGCGGGCGACCTCCTCGTCGCCGAGGCGGCGGTTGCCCGTGCGCTCGGCGTTGCGCTCCAGGACGACCTCCAGGCCGGGCAGCAGGACGACGGGCAGCAGGCCGGGGCCCACGTGGCGCTTCCAGCCCCCGAGACCGACGGCGGGCCGGTCGGGGAAGACGGCGTCGTCGAGGATGCAGGAGATGCCGTTGGCGAGGAAGTTGCGGGCGGCGAAGCCACAGGTGCGGCGGGCGAGGCGGTACTGCGCCTCGGAGTGGTCGTTCCAGCCGGACTGCGGGTCGGCGAAGCCGGAGCGCACCCACTCGCGGACGTCGTCGAGGCTGATGTGGGCGGTGGGCGCGCGGCGGGTGTCCGCCCAGTGCCGGGCCACAGTGGTCTTCCCGGCGCCGGCCGGGCCGATGAGGAGCACGGCCACGAGCGCGTGGGCGGGATCGACGGGCTGTGCGGCGGGTACCGCACCGGGCACGGGCGCGCCCTCGTGATCGGCACCAGTCCGGCGGACTGGCAGATCGAGCTCTACGACCAGGTGTTCGCGGCCCAGCGGGCCGGC
>NZ_JBPQTS010000096.1:0-28050 GCF_051386455.1 Streptomyces sp. URMC 124 | reverse complement strand
CGCTCCCACCCAGCCGGCGCCCCAGCCGACCACGCCCACGCCGCAGCCGCCCGTCACCCAGCCGCCCGCCTCCTCGGCGCCCCCGTCGCCGCAGCCGGGCCCCCAGGCCGCGGGCCCTGTGGCGTAGGCCATGCCGCCGGACGGGGGCAGCAGCTTGCGTCCGGACGTGGTGAGTGCGTATGGTGGTAGATCGTTTGATCCCATTTGCCCGGCGCCTAACAGAAGCGCGCCGTGTGGCGCGTTCCTTACCTTGCCGTGGCTGACCGCATCGAGGCGGTCATTTGTGAAGCCGACACGGAGCTTGGGCGCGTGCCGAAACTCCGGAAGGTTTCGCATTTCGCATGTCCATTTCCACTGAGCAGACCGTCATGCCCGCGAACGACGAGATCGTCGTCGAGGCGGACGCCGTCACCGCGGAGACCACCGCGGACCTCACCCCCTCCGACACCGCCGAGGCCGCGGGCGCCGTTGACACCGTCGACGCCGCCGCCGAGCCCGCCGAGCCCGCCGAGCCCGCCGAGCCGACGATCACCTTCGGTGACCTCGGCCTGGACGACGCGATCGTCCGCAAGCTCGCGCAGAACGGTGTCACCACCCCCTTCCCGATCCAGGCGGCGACCATCCCGGACGCCCTGGCCGGCAAGGACATCCTCGGCCGCGGCCGCACCGGCTCCGGCAAGACGCTCTCCTTCGGCCTGCCGCTGCTGTCCACCCTGGCCGGCGGCCACACCGAGAAGAAGCGCCCCCGCGGCCTGATCCTCACCCCGACCCGTGAGCTCGCGATGCAGGTCGCGGACGCCCTCCAGCCCTACGGCGACGTGCTCGGCCTGAAGATGAAGGTCGTCTGCGGCGGTACGTCCATGGGCAACCAGATCTACGCCCTGGAGCGCGGCGTCGACATCCTCGTCGCCACCCCGGGCCGTCTGCGCGACATCATCAACCGCGGCGCCGCCTCGCTCGACAAGGTCCAGGTCGCCGTCCTCGACGAGGCCGACCAGATGGCCGACATGGGCTTCCTGCCCGAGGTCACTGAGATCCTCGACCTGGTGCCGGCCGGCGGCCAGCGCCTGCTGTTCTCCGCGACGCTGGAGAACGAGATCGACACCCTCGTCAAGCGCTACCTGGTCAACCCGATCACGCACGAGGTCGACCCGTCCGCCGGTGCGGTCACCACCATGACCCACCACGTCCTCGTCGTGAAGCCGAAGGACAAGGCGCCGGTCACCGCCGCCATCGCCGCCCGCAAGGGCCGCACCATCATCTTCGTCCGCACCCAGCTGGGCGCCGACCGCGTCGCCGAGCAGCTGCTGGACGCCGGCGTCCGCGCCGACGCCCTGCACGGCGGCATGACCCAGGGCGCCCGCAGCCGCGTCCTGGACGACTTCAAGGCCGGCTACGTGAACTGCCTGGTCGCCACCGACGTCGCCGCCCGCGGCATCCACGTCGACGGCATCGACCTGGTCCTCAACGTCGACCCCGCCGGTGACCACAAGGACTACCTGCACCGCTCGGGTCGTACGGCCCGCGCCGGCCAGTCCGGCACGGTCGTCTCCCTGGCCCTGCCGCACCAGCGCAAGCAGATCTTCCGCCTGATGGAGGACGCGGGCGTCGACGCCTCGCGCCACATCGTCGGCGGTGCCGGCGCCTTCGACGAGGACGTCGCCAAGATCACGGGCGCCCGCTCCCTCACCGAGGTCCAGGCCGACTCCGCGGCCAACGCCGCCAAGCAGGCCGAGCGTGACCTCGCCGACCTGACCCGTCAGCTGGAGCGTGCTCAGCGCCGCGCCACCGAGCTCCGCGAGGAGGCCGACCGCCTCCTGGCGCGCGCCGCCCGCGAGCGCGGCGAGGACCCGGAGGCCGCCGTCGCCGCTGCCGCCGAGGCCGCCGCCACCGAGGCCAAGGCCGAGGAGGAGGCCGCTGCCGCCGTCTCCGTCCCGGCGCAGGCCGCGCCCGTGCACGAGCGCCGCGACGAGCGGGGCAACTTCGAGCGCCGCGACGACCGCGGTGGTTTCCGCCGCGACGACCGCCGCGACGACAACCGCTCCGGTGGTTTCCGCCGTGACGACCGTCGTGACGACAACCGCTCCGGTGGTTTCCGTCGCGATGACCGTCCGTCGGGCGGCTTCCGCCGTGACGAGCGCCGCGATGACCGTCGTGACGACAACCGCTCCGCTGGCTTCCGTCGTGACGACCGTCCGTCGGGCGGCTTCCGCCGCGACGAGCGCCGTGACGACAACCGCTCCGCCGGTTTCCGTCGTGACGACCGTCCGTCCGGTGGTTTCCGCCGTGACGACCGTCGTGACGACAACCGCTCCGCCGGCTTCCGTCGCGATGACCGTCCGTCGGGCGGCTTCCGCCGTGACGAGCGCCGCGATGACCGTCGCGACGACAACCGCGGTGGCTTCCGTCGCGATGACCGTCCGTCCGGTGGCTTCCGCCGCGACGACCGCCCTTCGCACGGCGGCGGTTTCCGCTCCGGCGGCAGCGACCGTCCGTTCAACCGCGACCGTCGTGACGACCGTCCGTCGGGCGGCGGCTTCCGCTCCGGCGGCCACGACCGCCCGAACGGCCGCCGCGACGACCACCGTGGTGGCGCCGGTTCCTTCGGCCGCCGCGACGACAAGCCGCGCTGGAAGCGCAACGGCTGATAACCGCAGGTGATTTGGGGCCCGTACGGCACTTCGGTGGCGTACGGGCCCCGCTGCGTCTGCACTCCCGTCCGACGCATCGGCCATAACGACTCGGGATATCGCGGTCGGCCGGGCTATGCTGCGGGGTGCGGGCCGTTAGCTCAATTGGCAGAGCAGTGGACTTTTAATCCATTGGTTGTGGGTTCGAGTCCCACACGGCCTACGCGATGCGGGTGCGGGAAACCCTCCCTGACCTGCACACCGGTGCCCCGCGCGGCAAGACGCTCCGGGCAGGGGGGCGCACGGCATGCGCACGCCCCACCCACCGAGCCACCGCCGAACGCCCCCCGCGTGCCCGGACCTCTGCGCACCCAGTTCCGTGAAAGCCGGCACCCGTCTCGTGTTCGCGCCGCTACGGTAAGTGCGCGGGGTGGGCGCGGCGAGGTCCGGGAGGTCGGAGGCATGGAGAACTCGCGAGCGGGTGAGAGCGGCAGCGGAAGCGAGCGAGAAGAGTGGGGGAAACAGGGCCCGGCGTACAGGGCGCACAGGGGGCGCACAGAGCACAGCCAGGGACGGAGCGGTCCGGCGGCGGCCGAGACGTCGCCCGCCGAGCACGTGGCGGCACTGCTGGGGCGGGCGCAGAACGGCTTCGAGATCGACGAGCGGATGCTCGCCCGGCTGCGGACGGCGCTGATGCATCAGGCGGAGCTCCGCTCGTACCGCCAGCGCAATGACGACCGGCATCCCCTGCGCTGTCATTCGTACCGGCACGTGTTCCTTCTGGCGGACGGCAGCAGCCTGCTGCTGTTCGAGTTGGAGCACAACACCGGGCCGGAGGACGTCTTCTTCTACGAGGTGTACGCGGACGAGGACGCCCTCGACCGGGCCGAGCGGCGCGTGCACGACCGGATCGGCGGCGGTATCGGCCCCGGCAGCGAGACCGAGGAGCTGCCGGCCTGGCTGGCGGAGGAGCTGCTGCTGGCCATGGGGCCGACGCAGCCGCGCCGGGAGTACGTCTCCGACGCCTCGCCCGATCATGCCCGCCGGCTGCTGCGGCGCGCGGAGAACGAGGACGGGCCCGGCGAGGTGGTGCGCGAGCTGCTCCAGGGGGCGCTCGGCCACCACATCGCGCTGATCACCAAGCCGCGCCGCCGCGGCGCCGGGCGCGATGCCACCTGGTGCCGCTTCTACGAGCACGCCTTCCTGCTGGAGGGCGGCGGCGAGCTCAGCCTCTGGGAGCTGGAGCACAACATGACCGCCGACGGCCACCTGGTCTGCGAGGTCTATCTGGACGAGGCGGAGGCCGAGGTGGCGGCGGACCGCCACGCCCGCTCCCAGGGCGTGGAGCTGTAGCGGCAGCGGGCTGCCGCGCGGGTCCGGGCGGCGTCGGCGGGCGGGCGACACGGGGGCCGCCGACGTGTGCTACGCTTAACTGACGTTTCAGTTGTGGTACCCATGAACTCGTGTGCGCCTGACGGTTATGTGAACCGAAGGCGCATTTTTGTTTTTGCCGGTCTATTCCGGTGTGGGGCCCATTGCACCCTCCAAGGGTGTATCCACTAAGGAGATAGACATGGCTACTGGCACCGTGAAGTGGTTCAACTCGGAAAAGGGCTTCGGCTTCATCGAGCAGGACGGCGGCGGCCCCGACGTCTTCGCCCACTACTCGAACATCGCCTCCAACGGCTTCCGTGAGCTGTTCGAGGGCCAGAAGGTTTCCTTCGACGTCACGCAGGGCCAGAAGGGCCTGCAGGCCGAGAACATCGTCGCCGCCTGACGATGATGCCCGCCCGGTCCGTCTGACGACGGCGCCGGGCTCTGCATGAAGCAACAGGCAATGGGGCCCGCACCTCGGGGTGCGGGCCCCATTGCTGCCCCTGCGCCGGCCGGCGCCCGTGTGCCACCGGCCGTCGTCCCGCACCCGCGCGCCCAGGCTTTTCCGCCGTCCGACCGTTCTCGATCTCGACTCGACTCCGGCTCGATCTCCGGCTCGATCTCCGAATCGATCCCCGGCTCGAACTTGATCTCGTTCCGGGCGGTCTCGCGATGCGAAGTCTCCCTTTCGGGCGTGCCACCCCCCTTGAGGGAAGGTCCCACCCGTATGACTCGCTCCGCTCGTCCCTCCCGCCCCCGCGGGCCCCAGCAGAACCGCGGTGCTCAGCAGAACCGCAGCGCCCAGCAGGGCGGCCGTTCCGGCGCCCCGTCGCGCCGTAAGCCCGCCGCCGCCCCCCAGGGCGACTTCGAGACCCCGGTCAGCACCACCCCGGCGCTGCCTCCGGTGGCGTCCTTCGCCGACCTGGACATGCCCGCCGGCCTGCTCTCCACGCTGACCCGCGAGGGCGTCACCGAGCCGTTCCCCATCCAGGCCGCGACGCTGCCGAACTCGCTCACCGGCCGTGACGTCCTCGGCCGCGGCCGCACCGGCTCCGGCAAGACCCTCGCGTTCGGCCTGGCCATGCTGGCCCGCACGGCCGGCCGCCGCGCCGAGCCCGGCCGCCCGCTCGCCCTCGTGCTCGTCCCGACCCGCGAGCTCGCCCAGCAGGTCACCGACTCGCTCGCCCCGTACGCCACCGCCGTGAACCTGCGGACGGCCACGGTCGTCGGCGGCATGTCCATCGGCCGGCAGGCGCAGACGCTCGCGCGCGGCGCCGAGGTGCTCGTCGCCACCCCCGGGCGGCTGGCGGACCTCATCCAGCGCGGTGACTGCAAGCTCGGCGACGTGCGGATCACGGTCCTGGACGAGGCCGACCAGATGGCCGACATGGGCTTCCTGCCGCAGGTCACCCGGCTGCTGGACCAGGTCGACCCGGAGGGGCAGCGGATGCTGTTCTCCGCGACCCTCGACCGCAACGTCGACCGGCTCGTCCGCCGCTTCCTCTCCGACCCGGTGACGCACTCCGTCGACGCGTCGGTGGGCGCCGTCGTCACGATGGACCACCACCTGCTGCACGTCACCGAGACGGACAAGAAGGACACGGTCACCCGGATCGCCGCCCGCGACGGCCGCGTGATCATGTTCGTCGACACCAAGCGCGGTGCCGACCGGCTGGTGAAGAAGCTGCTGTCCGAGGGCGTGCGCGCCGCCGCCCTGCACGGCGGCAAGAGCCAGCCGCAGCGCAACCGCACCCTGGACCTCTTCCGCACCGAGGAGGTCACCGCGCTGATCGCCACCAACGTGGCCGCGCGCGGCATCCACATCGACGGCCTCGACCTCGTCGTGAACGTCGACCCGCCCATGGACCACAAGGACTACCTGCACCGCGGCGGCCGTACGGCCCGCGCCGGCGAGTCCGGCACGGTCGTCACGCTCGTGCTGCCCGAGCAGCGGCGCGAGATGAGCCGCATGATGGTCACGGCCAAGATCTCCCCGAACGTCGTGACGGTCAGCCCGCAGGACGAGGAGCTCGCCCGCATCACCGGTGCCCAGGAGCCCAGCGGCGTGCCGGTCGTCATCGCACCGCCGGCGCCGGCCCAGTCGACGCCGCGCAAGCGGTCGGGCGGGGGCGGCTCGGGCACCGGGTCCGCCGGTGGGGCTGCGGCGGCCGCGGGGTCGCGTGGCTCCCGGGGCACGCGTGGTTCGCGCGGCGGTCGCGGCGGGCGGGGCCGGGTGCGTCCGGAGGCGGCTTCGGGGGCGTCTACGGCTTCCTCCTCGTCGTCCTCTTCTTCGTCGTCCTCGGGCTCCGCGGGGTCCTACAGGTCCGGCGGTGCCGGTGGTTCGGGCCGGGGCGCCGGCCGGGCCGGTGGCGCGTCCGGTGCGGCTTCCGGCCGCGGTTCCGGCAGGGGCGGCTCCGGGCGGGGTGCCGGGGGCGCGCGGGAGCGTCGCGCTTCCTAGCGCGTACTCCTGACCTGTACCTCCTGGCCCGTACTCGGGGGCCCCTCTCCTAAGGGCCCGTCCCCGGTTGGCCCAGCACCGTTCGCATCACGACCTCCTGCCCGGAAGGGTGGGAGGTCGTTGACGTGCGGGACTGCCGGTCAGGAGAGAGTGCGGTGGGCAAGCGAGAGAGCCGTTCCGCCCGCCGGGCTGTGCGCGGCAGCACGGGGCGTGGCGCCACGGGCCGTAGCCCTGCTGCACGCG
Source organism: Streptomyces sp. URMC 124 (assembly GCF_051386455.1). Lineage (NCBI taxonomy): Bacteria > Bacillati > Actinomycetota > Actinomycetes > Kitasatosporales > Streptomycetaceae > Streptomyces > Streptomyces sp. URMC 124. Next base: position 21,345 of record NZ_JBPQTS010000096.1, on the reverse strand, counting down.
GCACCGCTGGGCGGGGCACCCCTGGGCGGGGCCCTGCCAGGTGCGGAGATGCCGGGCGCAGCACCTTCCGCCGTACGGCCCGCCGGGCCGTCCGTAGGCTGCCGGCCGTTCTGATCGTCGGCGGCGTGCTCTTCGGCCTCGGGGCGCCCGCGAACTACACGTGCGCCCCTTTCCTCTCCGCCGCGCCGCTCGTTGCGGCGCCCCTGCACACCCTCCGCGCGACGACCACGGCAGCTCTGGCCGCAGTGGCGGTCGCGGTCGGCCTCGTGATCTACCACCGGCCGTCCGACACCGGTCAGGCGCTGGCCGAGATCGCGGCCATCGGAGCCGTCTCCCTGGTCGCGCTCGGCATCAACCGCATCGCCCGGCGCAGCGATCAGCAGCTCGCTTCCGCCCGCGGCATCGCGGAGGCGGCCCAGCGCGCCGTCCTGCCCGCGCCCCCGTCCCGGATCGGCGGCCTCCGCGTGGCCGCGCGCTACGTGGCCGCCCAGGCCGACGCCCGGATCGGCGGCGATCTGTACGCGGTCCAGGACACCCCCTACGGCGTACGCGTCATCGTCGGCGACGTCCGCGGCAAGGGCCTGGGCGCGGTCGAGGCGGTCGCCGTGGTGATCGGCGCCTTCCGGGAGGCGGCCGAGCAGGAGCCCACGCTGGAGGGGCTCGCGGGGCGGCTGGAACACGCGCTCCAGCGGGAGGGCGCGCGGCGGGCGAGCCTGCGCGCCGACTCCCTGGACCGGGCGGAGGGCTTCACCACGGCCGTGCTGGCGGAGCTGCCGCCGGGGGAACCCGTCTTCCGGTTGCTGAACCGCGGCCACCCCTCGCCGCTCCTGCTGCACGCGGACGGGCGCATCGGCGTGGCCGACCCGTCCGTCCCCGCGCTGCCGCTCGGCCTGGGCGAGCTGGGGGTGTGGCCGGACCGGTCGGAGGAGCGGGAGTTCCCCGCGGGGTCGACGCTGCTGCTGATGACGGACGGGGTGACCGAGGCGAGGGACGCCGGCGGTACGTTCTACGACCCCCGGGCCGGGCTGACGGGCCGCCAGTTCAAGAACCCCGAAGCGCTGCTGGACGCGCTGGTCGCGGACGTCGCGCGCCATTCGGGGGGTCAGGCCTCCGACGACATGGCGCTGTTGGCGATCCGGCGCGGCGAGCGGATCGAACAGCATTTCGTAGAAAGTATCGACAGGTTCCGTGGGCGTACGTCTCGTGAAGACGTGCCCGAGAGCATCGGCGGATTCGGGCGTTCGGCTTGGAATCCACCCGCCATGTCTATTAACGTTCGATAACGGAGCGCGGTTGTCGCAACGCCGTAAGAGGCGGTGCACCGTGCGCCATCGCCGAATCCCGCGGGCACAGCACCACCTGATAGGCCGGCACGTGCCGGGAACCGGGGAACCACCACCCTGGGGTGAATCGGGCAGCGCAGCCCGTAGGAGACCTTCCTGCTCCGAACCCGTCAGCTAACCCGGTAGGCGAGAAGGAAGGAAAGGAGTGCCTCCGTGGCATCCAACGAGCCTGCCGCGTACGACCCGCCGCTGGTCCCCGCGTACTTCCCGCCGTACGAGCCGGAGCCCGCACCCGGTCCGGAGCAGGAGCTGCGACACGAGCCGGGGGCCGCGTACGGCTCCGAGCCGTCGCACGCGCCCGCCGGCCACCGGCCGTCCGTCTACAACGCCTTCGGCACGGGCCGCGGCCGCCACCGCGTCGTGAAGCCGCGCGGCGGCACGATGGCCCGCAGCGGCGCCGTGCTGGGCGCGGGCGTCATCGCGGCGGTCGGCGCGGGCGGCATGGCGCACGCCCAGGAGCGCCCGGCGGCGTCCATATCCATGCCCGACCTGGCCCAGCTGCCGGGCGTCGGCTCGTTCTTCGCGGGGAGCGCGGCGGGTTCGGCCGACTCCGCCGTCGAATTCGCCGGTGAGGGCGGCGCATCGGCCGCCCTGGAGATGGCCGAGAGCGCGGCGACGGCGGGCGAGACGCTCCGGGCGAGAATCCTGGAGCAGGCCGACCACCAGCAGGGCATGGCCGAGGCCGAAGCACAGGCGGCCCAGGTGAAGCAGGCCGCGGAGACGCAGAAGAAGGCCGCGGAGCGGAAGGCTGCGGAGGCGGCGGTCCGGGCGGCTGAGGCGGAGAAGGCGCAGGAGCGGTCGCAGGAGCGGTCGCCGGAGCCGGAGCGGGCGGAGGCGCCGGAGACGCAGACGCATACGCAGAAGCGGCAGGCGCCGAAGCCGCAGACGTCAGAGCGACAGACGTCGAAGCAGCAGGCACCCCGGCAGCAGACGTCGAAGAAGCAGCGGGCTGCCGGCTCCGGCACGGGTGCCCGCGTGGGCGTTGGCTCCTTCAAGCTCCCCCTCGCCTCGTACACGCTGACGGCCGGCTTCGGCCAGGCGGGGAACATGTGGTCCGCGAACCACACGGGGGAGGACTTCGCAGCCCCGACCGGCACGCCGGTGAAGGCGGTGGGCGGCGGCACGGTCGTTCAGGCCGGCTGGGCGGGGGCGTACGGCTACCGCATCGTCCTGAGGCTCGACGACGGTACGCAGCTGTGGTTCTGCCACCTGTCGTCGATGGTCGTGACGTCGGGGAAGGTCGCGCCGGGTCAGGTCATCGGGCGCGTCGGCGCGACGGGCAACGTCACCGGCCCGCACCTGCACCTGGAGGTGCGGCCGGGCGGGGGCGCGCCGATCGACCCGCTGGGGTGGCTGCGGAGCAGGGGCCTGCAGCCCTAGCGGGTGCCGGGCAGCGGGCGACAGGCGACGGGTGCCGGGCAGCGGGCGCCGGATAGTCAGTGAGCGGGGCGCCTCGGGGGCAGCCGGCGCATAGTCCGTACGGGACGGGGCATCCGGCGGCATGTGACGACGGCGAGGGGCACGAGCGAGAAGCAGTCGACGGTCACCACGTCCGTGCCGGCGCGACTCGACCGGCTGCCCTGGTCCCGCTGGCACTGGACCGTCGTGATCGGGCTCGGGACGGTCTGGATCCTGGACGGCCTGGAGGTGACGGTGGTCGGCAACATCGCCGGCCGCCTCTCCGAGGAGGGCAGCGGGCTGCCGATCAGGGCTGCTGAGGTCACGGGCATGGCGGCGGCGCTGTATGTGGCGGGCGCGTGTTCCGGTGCGCTGTTCTTCGGGCGGCTCACCGACCGCTTCGGGCGCAAGAAGCTGTTCATCGTCACGCTGGCGGTCTATCTGGCCGCGACCGCGCTCACCGCACTGTCCTTTTCCTCCTGGTGGTTCTTCCTCTTCCGCTTCCTGACCGGCTTCGGTATCGGCGGGGAGTACGCGGCGATCAATTCGGCCGTCGACGAGCTGATCCCCGCTGCTTTCCGGGGCCGGATCGACCTGATCATCAACGGGAGTTTCTGGCTGGGGGCGATCGGCGGGTCGCTGCTGTCCATCCTGATGCTCGACACGGACATGTTCCCGATGGACGTGGGGTGGCGGCTGACGTTCGGCCTCGGGGTGGTGCTGGGCCTGGTCATCCTCCTCGTACGGCGCAAGGTGCCGGAAAGTCCGCGCTGGCTGTTCCTCCACGGGCGGGGGGAGGAGGCCGACGCGCTGGTCGCGTCGATCGAAGAGAAAGTGGCGCAGGAGAAGGGGAGCCCGCTGCCGCCCGCGGAGGGGGAGATCACCCTTCACCGGCGCGGGCTGGTGACCTTCCGTGAAATCGCCCGCACGGTCTTCTCCCGCTACCGGCGCCGGGCGATCCTCGGTCTGGCGCTCTTCATCGGGCAGGCCTTCCTCTACAACGCGATCACCTTCGGCTTCGGCACCATCCTGGAGAGCCATTTCCAGGTCGCCACCTCCCGTACGGGTTACTTCTTCGCCGTCATCGCGGCGGGCAATTTCCTGGGCCCGCTGCTGCTGGGAAAGCTCTTCGACACGCTGGGCCGGCGGTTGATGATCTCCTCGACGTACCTGCTGTCGGGCCTGCTCCTCTTCGGCACGGCCTGGCTCTTCGGGGCGGGCCGCCTGACGGCCGACACGCTCACCGCCTGCTGGGCGGTCGTCCTCTTCTTCGCGTCGGCGGGCGCCAGCAGCGCCTATCTCACCGTCTCGGAGGTCTTCCCGATGGAGACCCGGGCCATGGCCATCGCTTTCTTCTACGCCCTGGGGACGGCTGCCGGCGGCATCAGCGGCCCGCTGCTCTTCGCCGACCTGACGAGCAGCGGCGATGTCGGCGACACGGTGCTGGCCTTCTGTATCGGGGCGACGCTGATGGGCGGGGCAGGGCTGGTGGCGGCATTCCTGGCGGTACGGGCGGAGGGCCGCTCGCTGGAACGGATCGCGGCGCCGCTGTCGGCGAAGGAAGAAGGCGAGAGCGGGCGCGGGGGCGAGAGCGGGAGCGAGCGCGGGGGCGAGAGCGGAATGTCCACTCCGGCAAGGACGTTGAAGTGATGCATGGCTGACATGGCTGACATTCACAAGAAGATCGGCAACCTCTCCGTCCACCCGCTGGCCCTCGGCGGCAATGTCTTCGGCTGGACCGCGGACGAAGCGGAATCCTTCGCCGTCCTCGACGCGTACGCGGCGGCGGGCGGCAATTTCATCGACACCGCCGACGTCTATTCGGCCTGGGTGCCGGGCAACGAGGGCGGCGAGTCGGAGACCGTCATCGGCAAGTGGTTCGCCTCGCGCGGCAACCGTGCCGACATCGTCCTCGCCACCAAGGTCGGGGCGGGCGTGCCGGAACCGCGGGGACTGCGCGCGTCGGTGATCAAGGCGGCCGTGGAGGAGTCCCTGCGCCGCCTCCGCACCGATTACATCGACCTCTACTACACGCACTACGACGACCCGTCGGTGCCGGTGGAGGAGTTCATCACCGCGCTCGACGCGCTGGTGAAGGAGGGCAAGGTCCGCGAGATCGCGGCCTCCAACATCACGCCGGAGCGCCTGGCGGAGGCCCTGGAGTTCTCGGAGGCGTCGGGTCTGGCGAAGTACGTGGCGATCCAGCCGCACTACAACCTGGTCTCCCGCGACACCTACGAGGGCGAGCTGGCGGCCGTGGCGGCGAAGCACGGCCTGGCCGCGGTCCCGTACTACGCCCTGGCGTCCGGCTTCCTCACCGGCAAGTACCGACCCGGCAAGACGGTGGACAGCGCCCGCGCGGGCAAGGCGGGCGAGTACCTCGCCTCCGAGCGCGGGCAGCGCGTGCTGACCGCCCTGGACGAGGTCGCCGCGGCCCACGGCGCCGAGGTCGCGACGGTGGCGCTGGCCTGGCTGGCGGCCCGGCCGACCGTGGCGACGCCGTTGGCCAGCGCCCGTACGGTGGAGCAGCTCGCGCCGCTGCTGGCGGTGGCGGACCTGAAGCTGACGGAAGCGGAGCTGAAGGGCCTGACGGAGGCGTCGGAGTAACGCGGAGGCGTTGGAATAAGGCTGAGGCGTCGGAATAACGCTGAGGGCGGCATCGGGCGCAAGGAACCGCCTGATGCCGCCCTGACTCCGACTCTCGCCGGATCGCTCCTGACTCAGGCCCGGCTCTCGGCGACCCAGGAGGCCAGGGCGACGGCTCCGGCGACCCCGAAGACGGCGGGCCAGGAACCGACCTTCTTGGCGAGCGGATGCGACCCGGCGAACGCGGCCACGTACAGCCCGGTCAGCGCAGCGGCCTTGGGCGCCCCGACCTTCCCGGCCCACTGCCGGGCGGCCACCCCGCCGGCCACGGCGAGCGCGGCTCCGCCCAGCGGCCGCTTCTTCGTCCACCGGGCCACGCCGTACCCACCGACGAGCCCGCCCGCAGCAACCACAGCCGTAGGAACCCGAGCCATCCCGCACCTCCGCATCAAAGGACAACGACCTCGCCCAAAGCTAACTTCACGGGGTGGTGGGGGAGGGGAGCGGGGCGCGCTCAGCGGACGGACCGGGCGCCGTCGCCATGAGCAACGTGGGCACCATCAGGGGCACCGCGGCTGAATCGCTCCTCGGCAGGGGCACCCAGGTGAGCCCGGTCATGCGCGGGCAGTCGCAGTCCAGGTCGTCGTCGACGCCCAGCCGGGGCTCTCCGTCGGCGACCCGGACGCGGTAGCAGGCGGTCCAGCCCGAGGGGTACGGCACGTCGTAGAGGAATTCCGCGGAGAGGGGCCGCAACCCGACCTCTTCGCGCACTTCGCGCATCGCGGCCTGCTCGGCGCTTTCGCCGGGTGCGATGCCGCCGCCGGGCAACGTCCAGTACTCGTGACCGTCGTGCCGCCCGCCGGGCCCGGTGCCACGTTCCTTGACCATCAGCAGCTTCCCGTCGCGGATGATGACGGCGGCTGCGCGCTTCCTGTCCACCATGCTCTGATCATGCGCCTCGATCGGCCATCCGTAGGCCTGAGTCAGCCGGCGACGAGCGCGCCCAGCGCGAGCAGCGAGGCCCCGAAGACGGCCACGTGCCGCATGTTCTGCAGCGTCCAGGTCTCCAGGCGGGGAAGCCGGCCTCTGCGGCCTTGAGCAGTGCGGGCACGCCGATGCGCGCCAGCGTGACCAAGTCCGCCGAGATCGCCGCCGGATTCCCCCGCCTACGATCCCGCCTGGCCACCCCGACCTCCGAATACAACGCAGCCCCGGCCACCACCTTCGAACACGGCCTCAAGGCCCTCTTGAACGGCCTCACGGCCGACCTCGAAACCTGACCCCCGCGGCTGGGGGAGACGGCAGGTCAGGACGGGTTCCGTGATGCTGGCCGCGTTCCGGGGGTGCGGGCGCTGGCTACGAGCCTGTCTCCGCGCGCGGTTCGAACCACACGCACTTCCCGACCACATTCAGCTCGTCCCACACAAGGGTGACCCCGGAATCCACGGAGAGACTCCTGACGAGCCTGAGCCCACGCCCGTCCTCTTGACCAGCCCGGACTGTGCGCCGCCAGGGTCGTCGTCCAGCATCACCATCGAGTACGGAGATCACCACGCGTTCCTCGGAGGCAGTGACCTCAACGGAGAGGTGGTGGACTGGCGTGTGCTGAACAACGTTGGTGACCAGGTCGGACACACAGACCAGAGCGTTTTCGATCAATGAGGTGTGCGCGGTTGCCTGAAGCGCGGCGCTGACGAACTCCCGCGCGACGCGAGCAGTGGTCGGCGAAGCTGGCGCGGAGAGGCGGTAAGTCTTCGAGGGCCTGCCGTTGCCTTCCTCGGAGTCAGTGTGGACGCTGGTGAGCATGGCGGTGCGCATGCGGTGATCTCCCAACCGACGGTGAACCTCCGCACGTCTACTCCGTCCGTGGCCTGGCCGCCCGCCTCCGCATGTGAACGGGCCTGAGGGCAGCTGCACTTCGGATGTTTCCGGCGGTGCGGCGCGGTGTTGGCAGGAACGTAGGGCACATAGATGTGCCTCATCAGGCGTGGGCCAAAGCCTGCGGGCTTGGCTGTGGACCCGTGAGACTGTGCGCGGGAGAATTGATCTGCTCGTCATGAGAGGGAAGTTGATGCCACCCCGGAGCAGTCCAACGGCGAGGCAGGCGCGGCTTGGTGCGGAGCTGCGCAAGTTGCGCGAGGCCTCTGGGTTGACCGCTCGTGCGGCCGGAGAGCTGCTCGGCGGAAATCAAGCGCAGATCAGCCACATCGAATCTGGGCGCTGGGGGGTCAGCGCGGAGCGGGTCCGGCGTCTCGCAACTTTCTACTCCGCTGCCGATACGAAATTGATCGATGCCCTCTGTGGCATGGCGGAGGAACGTGGTAAAGGCTGGTGGGAAGGCTATCGAGCAATCTTGCCGATTGGCTTTTTGAATATTGCGGAGCTCGAACACTATGCGCGGTACCTCAGAGCCTTTCAGACGCTGACAGTGCCAGGCATCTTTCAGACCGAGGAATACGCGCGAACCATCTTCGGGGGTCGCATCCCGGCGTTGCCTGCCGACGAGCTCGACGCCAGGGTCGACCATCGACTCAGGCGGCGGACCATCTTCGAGCGCCCGGCACCGCCGCACTTCGAGGCCGTCATCCACGAGGCCGCACTCCATGTCCTCTACGGCGGCCGCAAGGTTGCCCGTGACCAGTTGCGTTACCTGCTTGAGGTCTCGGAGTGGCCCACGGTGGTAGTGCGCGTGATCCCGTTCGCCAGTGAAGAGTTCGTCGGATCTGCGCAGACGATGCTCTACGCAGGTGGAGTCGTCCCGCAGCTCGACACGGTTCAGTTGGACTCTGCGTACGGCGTTGTCCTCCTGGACGCAGAAGCCCAGCTGAGTAATTACCGGGCCGTGTACGACGCGCTCCAGCGAGTGACGCTTGAGGTTGGCGAGTCGCGAGATGTCATTAATCGAATTGCGAAAGAAATGTGAGTAGTACGATGGGTAAACCTATGGCTTGGCAGAAGTCCTCATTCTCGGAATCGGAAGGGAGTTGCGTCGAGCTCGCATGGCACGGGGAAAGCGTCGTTATGAGGGAGAGCGATGATCCAGGCGTGGTCATACGGATCACCCCCGCCGCGCTTGGCCCGCTGATCGCAAGCGTCAAGTCTTGCGCGTGTTTCACCTGATCGAGTGGAACTCCCCTGGTGCGGCCTGTCAACTTCGCAGGTGGGGCCACTTTCGGCATATGCCGTCCCATGGATGCGCCGGCTCAACCTTGTGCCGGTCGGGGGTGGGGACTACCTTCGCTGTGCGTCGGGCCGTAGAAGGCTGGCGTGACACACCCATATCCAATGCGCCTACACGAGGCGGGGGTTGGCATGGCACCGAACACCGACAGCACAGCGGTCTCGTGTGAGATTCGCTCAGTCGAGATGGAGATCACCGGCACCTGCCAGCTCCGTTGCACACACTGCTGCACCGGTTCCGGCCCTCAGGTGGCGATGGGGTCCATGGAATTCAACGACTGGCAGCGGGTCATGGTTGAGGCCACTGAGATCGGCATCCAGATGGTCCAGTTGATCGGCGGCGAGCCGACCCTGAACCCTGACCTCCCGCGCCTCGTGGACTCGGCGCTCGCTCTCGACCTAGGTGTCGAGGTGTACTCGAACCTGGTTCACGTACGCCCAGCGTTGTGGGACACCTTCAGCAGGGAAGGGGTCTGCCTCGCGACGAGCTACTACAGCGACCAGGCGGCCCAGCACGAGCAGATCACTCAAAGTCGAGGCAGCCATGCGCGCACTCTCGCGAACATTGGCACGGCCTTGCGCCGTCAGATTCCTCTACGGGTGGGGATCGTCGAGGTGCTCAACGGTCAGCGCGTCCGCCAGGCCGAGGTGGAACTGCGGGCGCTGGGTGTGAAGCAGATCCAGATCGACCGCATGCGAAAAGTGGGGCGTGCGGCAGAGAGCCCCAGCACTGCCCCGAGCCTCGATGAGCTGTGCGGCCGATGTTTCCGCCAGCGTGTAGCCATCTCATCAAACGGGGAGGTGTACGGCTGCATTCTGTCCCGGTTCCTGCCGGTGGGAAACGTCAAGGAGCGGGGACTCGCCGCGATCGTGCGGAGCGGTACGTGGGCAGAAACGGTCGAGAAGGTCCCCATGGCACAAGACCCTTGCACCCCGCAGGACAGCAGTGACTGCGACCCCGCCAACACGCCAGCTTGTCTCCCGAAGTTTCCTGAGTAGGGGCTCACACGTGGACTGGACGCCGCACGCCACCACCCTCGCGGAGAGCGCGACGCATGCGTCTTCCCGCTGGCGCTCCGCCGTGGCCCGAACCCCACGGCATGTATTCGTGCCGCGATGGTGGAAGTCAGGAGCCGATGGCTGGACGCTGTGTGATGGGCCAGGCGAGGAGTCGCAATGGCTGGCGGCTGCGTACCACGACGCCTCGCTTGTCACCAGCGTCGGCCCTTGGCATGCCGACCACGCAAAGGTCGGCGACCACCCCACTGGCCTTCCCACTTCCTCCTCGACCTTGCCGAGCCTCGTCGTCCGGATGTTTCAGCACGCGCGGATGGGAAGCCACGATTCCCTACTCGACATCGGTACGGGGTCGGGTTACGGCGCCGCGCTTGCTGCGTCTCGGCTCGGCGAGGAACAGGTGACGAGCGTGGACGTTGACGCTTACCTCGTGGAGGCGGCACGCGAACGCCTCGACCGGATCGGCCGGCACCCCACGGTCGAAACCGTGGATGCAACGGGCACGTTGCCTGGCTCCTTCGACCGTATTGTGGCCACTGTCGCAGTTCGCCCGGTTCCGGCGAGCTGGCTGAGCGCTCTGAAACCCGGCGGTCGACTCGTCACCACGATCGCCGGTACGTCTCTCCTCATCACGGCGGAGAAAGACGAGGACGGTGGAGCGACGGGTCGCGTCGAGTGGGATCGGGCGGGCTTCATGAGGACGAGGGCCGGCGCCGACTACCCGGCGGGCGCAGGTGACCTGCTCTCCATCGCCCGAACCCACGAAGGAGAGCAGATCACCACCGGCCGATATCCGGTCGTGAACGTGGTGGAGGCCTGGGACCTCTCCTCCATGCTCGACGTCATGATCCCCGGCATCGAGCACCACTACGAGGAGCGCGAGGACCGACGCGTTGCACTCATGGCCCACCCCGACGGCTCCTGGGCCCGAGCTATGGGCGTAGCCGACACTCCGCCTACGATCCACCAGGGTGGCCCCCGCCGTCTGTGGGACACCCTCGACGAGCTTCGAGCCTACTGGCTCACCAACGGTGAACTCCCGGTCCGCGGTGCCCGTGTCTTCATCAAGCCGGACGGCACGACGTACTTGGCACGAGGCAGATGGCACGCCAGGCTATGACGGTGACTATCGCTCGTGGATTCGGCGATGGTAGGCGAGATTTTCCCTCTTTATGGGGTGGTCCGGGTGTTCACGAAGTCGATGTGTGCTGGAGTTTGCACCGTGTGACGTCACGGTCAGGTCATCATCGATGGTGAGCATTCCAAAATCGAAAGCCACGTGATGATTCGGACACAGGCACAGCACGTTCTCGACCTCATCGGGGCCGTTGTGTGGGCTACCGAGAGGCCAAATGTGTGCGGCTTCGGAATAGGCGCCCGTTCGGGTCTCGATGCGCACGCCGCACACCTGGCATGAGTGCCCATGGGTGCTCTTGACGTAGTCGGCGATCGTCGTGCTTCGAATGATCCGTTGAGTTCTGGTCTCCCGACGCCCGGGATTGGCGTTACCGGAAGGGGCGGCCCCGCCCATGATGTTGATAGCTGCGGCAACGTCACGCGCTTCGCGGCTCTCCATCGCCGTCGGGCGTGCGTCCACGGCTCGTAGGCGGTAGAGCCAGATGAGGAAGTTGGATTCCCCACGCTGCGACCAGTACTCCTCAACGCGGTAGAGCCCGTCATAGCGGAGCCCGGATTCGGGTGAGAACTCGGCGTCGCCGCCAGCTCCACGGATGACTCGCACAGGCGCACCCGTGGATGCGCTGGTAGCGAGGGCGGCGTTGCCCAGGGTTAGCTCCTGATCCCTGTACTGCCTCTTGGTTTTTTCGTCTCTACCCCCTTGCCCGGTGTAGATGATCTCGTCGCCGTAGTCCTTGTCGTCTTCGTATCCGCCGGAAACAACGATGGACTCGGCGCCGAGCTCCGCAGTGCCGCAGATCCCTGCCTGTAGCGGTCGATGCACACGAGCCCTGGACAGCGATTGACGCTGGGAGAACGAGTCGCCTATGCGGACGTGTGGCGGATGGCCGTACCCATCGAAGCCAGCCAGCGGAAGGCCGGTTTCCAGTAGGAGAAGTTCGAGTCGATAGTCGTCGAAGTAGTTCTCGTGGAGAGTCGTGACGGCCTGTCGACAGAGGTTGCGGTCACGTTGGAGGAGGCCGTAGAACTCCTCGGTCAGCCCACCGAGAGGGTTTTGTGCATCCAGCCATGGACGCAGCGACGAACCACGTGCCTGCGGGACTTCGCCGTCCACGCCTGCGAGCTCCCAAAGTGGGGACCGGTGGAGCGCGACGAACGGATATTCGGGCGCGGGTGTCGACCCCGTTCGCCCGTATTCCTTAAGCATGGCATGCAGCTCGCGCCACGCATTCCGCCAAGGGAGTAGACGGCCCTCCCCAGCCGCAGCACGCCGGATGGCCCAGAGGAGCACAACGGGCTGATGCCGTGCTGGCTGGCCCGAGGAGCGGTCAACGTGCAGCCTGCGGAGTGCCGTCATCAGACGGCTGGAGGGGTCTTCCCATGTGTCGGACATGCGCTGCTCCTATTCAAGGACGCTGTTCTCGACCAGGCACCCACTGGTGGGGCCATGGCTGCGGTGCCCCCCAGCCGTGTGGCGGGGGCTGCATCGGGATGAAGGGGCGGGGGATGGTGGCCGAGGCCTGGGTGAGGGCTGGTTGGGCTATGTGTTTGCGGTGCCAGAGGTGGTGGAGGAGTTCCTGTTCCCTGGCGGTGAAGTCCGGGCCCGCCGTGCCCCTGTGGGCTCGCTGGCGGAGGAAGGCCAGGGACGTGGCGAACGAGATGTACTCGGCGACCGTGCGGGCGGCGGCCGGGCCGCCGGTGCGGCGGGCCACGTCGCGGGCTATGCCGCGGGCGCGCATGGAGGACAGGGCGAGCGGTTCGGGCGGGGTGAGCCAGCCCGCGGCCTGGTAGGCCGGGAGGAAGGTGCGTACCGTGCGCAGCTCGTTCTGGCGGGACCAGATCGCGAGCCACGTCAGGACGCCGAAGACGGGCACCATGAACAGGGCGTAGACCGCGAGGAAGGCCAGGGGCGACAGGCTCGCCGAGCCGTTCCAGACCGCGTGCAGGACCATCGCGGTGAGCAGGCCCGCGAAGGGGATGAGGACGCGGGTGACCTTGCGGCGCGGGGCGAGGCTCGCCGCGATGCCGAAGCCCAGGCCCGTCATCGTGGTGAAGAGCGGGTGGGCGAACGGCGACATCAGGACCCGCATGAAGAACGTCGCCACCGTGGCCGCCGGCACCCCGTCGCGGCCGAAGCTCTGGTCGGTGACGAAGGCGTTGCCCAGGTAGAGGATGTTCTCGGTGAACGCGAAGCCCGTGGCCGTGATGCCCGCGATCACCACGCCGTCGACGGTGTTGTTGAAGTCCCGGCGCCGGAAGAGGAAGAGCAGCAGGACCGCGGCCGCCTTGCCGGTCTCCTCCACCACGGGCGCGACGAACGTCGCCCCCCACTTGTCGGCCTCCGAGCGCTGCGCGAGGTCGACGGAGCTCACCAGCCACTCCGTGGCGTAACCGTTCGCGATGATGGCCATCAAGGTGGCCGCGCACGCGCCCCACGAGAAGGCGAAGACCAGGTTGCCCCAGGGCTTGGGCTCGACCCGGTCCATCCAGCGGAACGCCGCCACCAGCAGCGGCACGGGCAGGACGGCGAGGCCGAGCCCCACCAGGAACCCCTCGGTGCCCGTCTGCTCCCGCACCAAGGCGAGGATGACCAGGCCGCACAGGGCCAGAAGCAGGATCAGTGCGCCGGCGCGCACCGCCTTGTTGTCCCACAGGGCGCGGCGCGGCTTGTAACGCCAGCCCGCGGGGGCGGGCATCGCGGGGAAGTTCGGCTGCTGCCCGGGGGCGGGCACCGGCCCGGCCGACGGCTGCTGGTGGGGTGGGGACTCATGCACCCGATGACCCTAACCAAGGGATGTCGGGGCGACCCCGGTATTCCGGTGCCGGCTTTCCCACCGACGCCCACCGGCACCCGCCGACACCCGCCGACACGCACCGGCCTATCGGCCTATCGGCCCTATCGGCGCGCGCCGCCGCGCGACCGGCGCGTCAGTGCGCCTTGCGGCGGAACAGCAGGTCGTGGACCACGTGCCCCTTGTCCAGGCCCTGGCCCTCGAAGCGCGTCAGCGGACGGAACTCCGGCCGCGGCGCGAAGCCCCCGTCGGCCTGGGTGTTCTCGAAGTCCGGCGCCGCGGAGAGCACCTCCAGCATCTGCTCCGCGTACGGCTCCCAGTCCGTCGCGCAGTGCAGGAGCGCACCCGGAGCCAGGCGCGTGGCCGCCAGCGCCAGGAACTCCGGCTGGATCAGCCGGCGCTTGTGGTGCCGCTTCTTCGGCCACGGGTCCGGGAAGTAGACGCGCAGCCCGGCGAGCGAGTCCGGAACGAGCATCTCGCGCAGCAGGATGATCGCGTCACCGTTGGCGACCCGGACGTTGGTGAGGCCGTTCCGCTCGGCGAGGCCGAGCAGATTGCCCTGCCCGGGGGTGTGCACGTCACAGGCGAGGATGCCGGTGCCCGGGTCCGCCGCCGCCATCACGGCCGTGGCCTCGCCCATGCCGAAGCCGATCTCCAGCACGACGGGCAGCTCGGGGTCGCCGAAGAGCTCGCCGAGATCCAGCTTGCTCAGGCCGTCGATGTCCAGGCCCCACTTGGGCCACAGGCGGCGCAGGGCCTCGCCCTGGCCGGTCGTGACCCGGCTGCGGCGCGGCTGGAACGAGCGGATGCGCCGCTCGTGGTGCGAGCCCGCCGGGTCCGGCGCCGGACCGTCGGGGAACATCGGCTCGCGACGGCCGCGGGTCTGCTGCGCAGCAGCCGGAGAAGCGACGGTCGCTTCGGCGGCCGGAGCGCCGGCCCGCTCGTCGGCGGATGCGGAGGCAGCCGCGGAGGCAGCCGCAGGAGCGGTCACGGGAGCGGTCACGGGGGCTGAGGGGGAAGCGTGGTTCTCGGACACAGTCCTTCAATTCTACGGGCGTGTCGAAACTGGCCGAGGGATCACCATTCCTGCAGGTCAGGACGGGCCGACCGCATCAGCCCGCGTCCATCGCCCGCAGCGCCCTCCTCGCCACCTCCCGCCCGATCGGCAGCGACCCCGTCGCCGCCGGGGACGGCGCGTTCAGCACGTGCACCATCCGCGGCGACTCCGCGAACAGGAAGTCGTCCACGAGCGTGCCGTCCCGCAGCACCGCCTGTGCCCGCACGCCCGACGGGGCCGGTATCAGGTCCTCCTCCGTCACCTCCGGGAGCAGCCGGCGGGCCGCCTCCGTGAAGGCGCGCTTGGACAGCGAGCGGCGGACCTCCCCCGCCCCGTACCGCCAGTGGCGGCGGGCGAGGTGCCAGGAGCCGGGCCAGGCCACCGTCCTGGCGAGTTCCGCGGGACGCAGGGTCAGGTGGCTGTAGCCCTCGCGGGCGAGGGCCGGCACCGCGTTCGGCCCCAGGTGGACCGTGCCGTCGATGCCGCGCGTGAGATGGACGCCCAGGAACGGGAACGCCGGGTCCGGCACCGGATACACCAGGCCGCGCACCAGATCCGTACGCCCCGGGGCCAGCTCGAAGTACTCCCCACGGAACGGGACGATCCGCACACCGGGGTCATCGCCCGCCAGCCGCGCCACGCTGTCGCTGTGCAGCCCCGCGCAATTGACCAGCGCACGGGCGCGCAGCACCTCGCCCAGCCCCGTGCGCACCGCGACCGCCGCACCACGCCGCCCGATCACTTGCGCCTGCGCCCCGTACCGCACGGAGGCCCCCGCGTCCTCCGCCAGACGGGCCAGGCAGCGCGCCACCGCGCCGTAGTCGCACACGCCCGTCGAGCCGACGTGGATGGCCCCCACGCCGCGGACATGCGGCTCGTACTCGGCGATCTGGGCGGGGCCGAGCTCGCGCACCGGCACGCCGTTCTCCCGGCCGCGCTGGACCAGGGCGTGCAGGCGCGGCAGCTCCGCCTGGTCCGTGGCCACGATCAGCTTGCCGGTGATCTCGTGCGGAAGGCCGTGCTCGGCGCAGAACTCCACCATCTCCGCCGCGCCCCCCACCGCGAACCGCGCCTTGAACGAGCCCGGGCGGTAATAGATCCCGCTGTGGATCACTCCGCTGTTGCGCCCGGTCTGGTGGCGCGCGGGACCGGGCTCCTTCTCCAGCACCACGACGCGCGTCCCCGGCCGGGCGCGCGTGATCGCAAAGGCCGTCGACAAGCCCACGATGCCGCCGCCGACCACCAGCACATCGCAGTCGTACGCCCTCACCACGTCACCTCCCCGCGCCCGCCGGCCCGCCCGCGACCGGGCAGCCGGTTCCCCTCGGCGCCTCACCCACGCCCCCCATCATGACCTGCGCCACTGACAAGCGGTCGAAACCCAGGTCAGGCAGGGAACCAAGGGAAGTGATCACACCCCTTACGGATCCCCTAGGGATCCCCTACGGATCCCCCTGCGCTGATGCCGGCGGTACGGATCAGGTCGGCGGTACGGATCGGGCCGGCGGTACGGATCAGGCCGGTGGTACGGATCGGGCCCGCGGTACGGATCAGGTCGGCGGTACGGATCGGGCCCGCGGTACGGATCAGGCCGGTGGTACGGATCGGGCCCGCGGTAAGGACCGGACCGGCGGCACGGGTCAGGTCGACGCTACCGATCACGTCAGCGTCAGGGATCACGTCAGCGTCACGGGCCACGTCAGCGCTACCGATCACGCCAGCGACACCAGCAGCGGCCGCGCCCGCTCCCGCAGCTCCATCACCCGCGGCTCGTCCCCGTACGGCTCCAGCCGGTGCAGCAGGTCGCGGACGTACTCGGTCGTGCGCGCCGAGGAGATCCGTCCCGCCACCTCCACGGCCCGCGTGCCGGCCGCGCAGGCCGCGTCCAGGTTGCCCGACTCCAGCTCGGCGACCGCGGACACCACGAGCCGCAGCCCGTGCGAGCGGACGAACTCCTCCGTCGGCCGCGCCAGCGCCTGCTCGGTGAAGCGCTGCACCTGCCGCGGCATGCGCAGGTCGCGATAGCACTCGGCGGCGTCCGCGGCGAACCGCTCGTGGCTGTAGAAGTCCAGCCACGACGGGTCGGGATCGCCCGCGCGCGCCCGCTCCAGCCACCCCTCGGCGGACTTCAGCGCGGCACCGCACGCCGGTGCGTCCCCGGCCTTCGCCTGGGCCCGCGCCTCCACCAGGCGGAAGAAGCTCATGGTGCGGGCGGTGGCCAGGCCGCGGTTGCGCTCGAGGGCCGCCTGCGCCAGATCGACGCCCTCGTCGGCGAAGCCGCGGTAGGTGGCCTGCAGGCTCATCGAGGCCAGGACGTAACCGCCCAGGGGCACGTCGGCGGCCGCGCGGGCGAGCCGCAGGGCCTGGATGTAGTAGCGCTGCGCGGCCTCCTGCTGGCCGGTGTCGAAGGCCATCCACCCGGCCAGCCGGGTCAGCTCCGCGGTGGCGCCGAACAGCGAACGGCCCACTTCGTCGCTGTACGAACCGAGCAGCAGGGGCGCCGCATCGACCCGCAGGCACTCGGGGACCATCGACGAACGCCAGTCACCCCCGCCGTACTTGGAGTCCCAGCGGCGCGCGTCCTCGGCGGCCTCCCGCAGCTTGCTGACGTCACTGTGGCCCACGCGCTGCGGTATGGCCCCGTCCGGGCCGCCCGCCCCCTCGGCCTCCCCGGCCGCCGTGTGGGCCTCGCGCGCGACCGAGCTGTCGGCGGGGGTTATCAGCCACCTGGAGGCGGGCGTGGCGTAGGCGCTGACGGAGAAGGATCCGGCCAGGCTCTGCCAGATGCCGCCGCCCCCTCGCCGACCGGCGAGATCCAGCCTGTACAGCTCCGTCGCGGACCGCACGGCCTGGCCGACATCGCGCGGAAAGGAGAGCCCCACCTCCGGGGCCGGATCCGCGTCCGCCAGGCCGATCTCGTGCAGCGGGACCGGCCGTCCGAGCTTGCCGGCTATGGCCGCGGCGATCAGATGGGGCGCCGCTCCCTGGGGCACCATCCCCTTGGAGACCCAGCGCGCGACGGACGTCTTGTCATAGCGAAGCGTCAATCCGCGCTGCGCACCGAGGTCGTTGACCCTGCGCGCGAGACCGGCGTTGCTGATCCCGGCGAGGGCGAGGACGGTGCCGAGCTTCTCGTTCGGCCCGCGTGGCTCCCTGGACATGCGCACCCCTCGACGACGCGACGCCCGCCCCGGCATAGGCGCGGGGCATTCGTAAACCCAGCGTAGTTCCCCGCATCCCGACCGTTAAGAGGTGGTGTCCCGGATGGCGAGATTCTGGTCCGTGCGGACGTGCACCGAGGGGCACGTGCTCCGGTTGTGTGTGGCTGTGCGCCCGCCGTGCGCTCTGTTCCACGCCATCCGGCGGGCGCTTCCATGGGAGTTGCGTGGGTTGGCCCGCTGCCTGGATCCAGTGGGCTGGGGGAAGCCGCCGCCTCATTCCCCGCGGGCGGCGGACCGGTCCGGGAGGCGGCTGACCGCCTCCCGGACCGTGACGTACGGGTCGAAGCACCGGGCGAGTGCGCCCCCATGAAGCCGTTGCCGCGAGTTTGGCCGGATCCTGCCCTCGCGCTGCCGCCCCGCACGGCTCGACCCTGCCTTCATCGCGGCCACTTGGCGCGCCGCACGCGCGCGTGAGCGTTTGCTGCCTCTGCCCGTGACAGCATGGCGGTTGGGTGCATGCACATGTCCGGCACATGTCCGGCTGGCGCGCCACTTCGCCCCGCAATCACGCGAGTTGGGGTGAATGGTGCGACCAGCGGGTTGCTTCTTTCGTGGTGGTCTCGTTGTGGCAACCGGTGGCCTCCTGTGCATGATGACTGCGGACGGCAGCGCTTGATGGCCGTCCGGCTGGTGCTCGGTCGGCTGTCCGAGGTTGTCCGACGGTTGTCCACGACGGTTTTCCACAGCCTGTGGAGGCGGAATGCGCTGGGTGGTGGGGTGGAGCAGCACCACCTCGGGGACCGGGCAGCAGCAGCGGGCGGCGTCCTATGACCACGACGCCAATTACGGCAGCCATGGCAGCCATGGCAGCTACAGCGGCTACGGCAACTACCCCAACGGAGGCGGCGGTTACGGAAATAGCGGCAGCAACCGCACCGCTCGCAACACCCACGACACCCCCGCCTTCGAAGGCCCCACCGTTCACCCCGTCGGCGCCCAGCTCCTGTGGGGCGACCCGGCCCCCCTGTGGGCCGTCGGCGACTGGCGCCCCGACGAGGTCCGCGTCGTCCAGCTGGACCCCCTCACCCGCCTCGCCGTCCTCGGCCGCTGCGGCGCCGGCGACGAGCAGCTGCGCGTCGGGCTCGTTGCCGCCCGTGGAGGCGCCCTGCGCCACCTCACGGCCTGGCCCGGCAGTTACACCGCCATCGCCCAAGTCGGCCGTCGCACCACGGTCGTCGGCGACCTGGCGGGCGCCCGGCCCGTCTTCCACACCGCCTGGGCCGGCGGCACCGCCTACGCCACCGCCGCCCTGCCCCTCGCCGACCTCATCGAGGCCCAGCTGGACATCGGCCACCTCGCCGCCCTCCTCGCCTGCCCCGACTCCCCGGAGGCCCTGGGCGACGGCACGCCCTACAAGGGCGTACGGCGCGTGCCGCCCGGCCACGCCCTCGTGCTGCGCGACGGCACACGCGAGATCACCGGCTACGAACCGACGGCGTCGCTGGCCGTCTCCGCCCCGCAGCTCCAGCCCGAGCAGGCCGTCGACGGCATAAGGAGCGCGCTCGTCGAGGCCGTGCGGACGCGCCTCGCCGCCCCCCGGCACGCCCCCGACCACGGCTTCGGCGGCCGCGACCCCGGGCCCGTGCCCGGCATGGGACCCGCCCACCGACGCGCCGCCCGCGGCGGCCCCGCCCCGAGCATCGGCGCCGACCTCTCCGGGGGCAGCGCCTCCGCCACCCTGGCGCTGCTCGCCGCAGGCCTGCCCGGGATGCCCGGCACGCCCCCGGGCCACGGCACCGGCGGCGGCGAACGGCTGCTCGCCGTCACCTTCAACGACCTCGTCACCGACGACAACCGCGTCCGCGAGGCCGAGCTCGAACGGGCCCACGCCATCGCGGCCAACCCCCGGCTGCGGCACATCGTCGTCGCCGCGGGCGAAGAAGCCCTGCCCTACGCGGACCTGGCCGGCGGGCCCCTGACCGACGAGCCGGGCCCCGCCCTCGTCACCGCCGAGCGCCACCGCCACCGGCTGGCCGTGGGCGGCGCGGACCACCTCGTGGGGCACGGCGCCCGCCAGGTCCTCGACGCCCATCCGGCGCGCTTGGCCGACCTCCTGATGGACCGTCGCCGACGTCACCTGCTGCGGCCCGTCTCCGCGCTCGCCCGCGCCGACAGGAGCGCCGCCCAGGCCCTCTTCATCCCCTTCACCGTCTACCGGGCGGCCCGCCGGCTGGCCCGCACGTCGTACCGGGAGGGCCTGGAAGCGGCAGCCGGGCAGCTACGGGCCACGGCCTTCCCCGTCGTCGACGACACACCCGGAGCGGCCCTCCCGGCGGGGGTGGGCGGCGCCGTCGACGCCTCCCTCGCCGCGCTCACCTGGTGCCGGCCCGGGCCCGCCGCCCGCTGGCTCACGGGCGAAGCCCTGGCCGAAGTCTCGGTACGGCTGCAGGCCGCGGCCGTCCGGCCGCAAGGGCTCGCGCAGCGCCCCGGCGAACGCCGCGCGGCCGCCGCCCTGGCACGGCACGCCGCCGACCACCGCGTCTTCGAACAGGCCGCCGAGGTCCGCAGCCAGCGCCTCCACGCGCCCTTCCTCGACAACCAGGTCGTACGGGCCTGCCGGGCCCTCCCCGAAGCGCTCCGGGTGCAGCCGGGGGCGCGCGCCTCGGTGCTGCGCGCCGTCCTCGCCGGGGCCGGCGTCCGCGAACTCCCGCCCGGCTGGGGCGCCACCTCGCACGCGGCCCACGCCGCGGCCGTACGAGCGGGGCTACGGGCCTCCTCGGGCCCCCTGCTGGAGCTCTTCGACGCGCCGCTCCTCGCCGACGCCGGGCTCGTCGAGGCCCGGGTCGTCAGGGCAGCCCTGCACGGGGCCGCGAACGGCCGTGCGCTGCCCCTGGACGGCCTCGCGGAGCTCGTCTCCACGGAGGTGTGGCTGCGGCGGCTGCTGGCCCGCCGCGGCACGTGCTGGACGGGCTCGGCGGCACCGCGCCAGCGGGCGGTCGCGGGCGGCGTGGCGC
Source organism: Streptomyces sp. URMC 124 (assembly GCF_051386455.1). Classification (NCBI taxonomy): domain Bacteria; kingdom Bacillati; phylum Actinomycetota; class Actinomycetes; order Kitasatosporales; family Streptomycetaceae; genus Streptomyces; species Streptomyces sp. URMC 124. The sequence goes on along the minus strand of NZ_JBPQTS010000096.1, from coordinate 660 downwards.
GAGGGCCCGGCCTCTGAAGGGGACGCAGCGCCGCAGCGCGCGCAGCTGGCGCGCCAAGCCGAACACCTGCAGTAGCGCTGGTCGCCTGCAGCAGAGTCAGCCACCCGGAGCAGAGCCGGCCACCCGCAGGAGCGCCGGTCGCCTGCGGGAGCGCCGGTCATCCTCGCAGGGGATCCACTACCCGCAGGAGTTCCACTACCCGCAGGGGATCCGCTACCCGCAGGAGATCCGCGACTGCGCCCAGTCCGACACCGCCACCCACCCCATGCCCCGCCGGGGATGCACCACGAGCCGCACGCTGCGGTAGCCCGAGAGCGGCACGTGCACCGGCACCGCCGCCTCCCCGCCCCGCACCGGGCCGGAGCGCCACAGAGGGACCCCGTCGCCGTAGACGGCGAACCGCGCGGCGCCCAGGCCCATGGTCATGTCGTGGACGCCCACGAGGGCGTCCAAGGCCGTGCAGGGCCGGTTCAGGTCGACGGTCACGGCCGAGGGCGCGTGCACGCTCACGCCGTGCCCGTACGCGACCCCGCCGACCCGCAGGCCGTACCGCTGCCACAGCCAGCTGCGCACGCCCAGCCGGACCTCCGGCCCGGTGCCGTCGCCGATGCCCGCGTAGGCGAGCTGGTTCAGCTGGTACACGGCGGGTGGGAGGGGAGG
>NZ_JBPQTS010000095.1:0-28177 GCF_051386455.1 Streptomyces sp. URMC 124 | reverse complement strand
GGCTGTGGCTGTGGCTGTGGCTGTGGCTGTGGCTGTGGCTGTGGCTGTGGCTGTGGCTGTGGCTGTGGCTGTGGCTGCGGCTGCGGCAGCGGTCGCCGGTCCGAGCCGGCTGATCATGTCGAACGCGGCGCGCAGGACCGAGGTCCTCCCGGCGCCTCCGCAGCGCGGGTCGCCGAGTTCGGTGCCGGGACCGCCGTTGCGTTCGTCGGTGGAGTGCCCCGCGTCATGCAGGGCACCTACGTCGGTGGTCATACCGGTGCCGTTCGCTCCCCGCATGGCCTGCTGCATCAGGGCGGGCAGGAGCATGCCGCCGGTGCCGTCGTCGTTCCACAGCTCCGGGTGGCCCCACACGGGCTTGCCCGGCCTGCGGTAGAAGTCGACCATGTGGCCGGTGACCTGGGGCGGCTGGATCTGCTCGGCCTGGTAGTGCAGGTCGATCTCGTCGGCGCCGGCGAGGATGATCTGCGGCGGTCCCCAGTACGCGCGGTAGGGCGCGGTCATCGCGCCGATGCCGGTGGCGAAGACCTGGCGCAGCGCGGTGCGGAGGCGGTCGTCGGCGGCGGGCTTGAGGGCGAAGGCCCGGTCGGAGACGGCCTCGAACACCGGTGACCAGGCGCCCGTGGCATGCGCGGCCGCCAGCGCCGCCGTGTACGTGTCCTGTTCGCTGCCGGGCTGCGCGGCCTGCGCACCCAGCTTGGCCAGCCACCAGTTCGCGGCCCAGCTCCAGCCGCGGAACCCCGCGTAGGGCAGGAGGAGGAGCGTGGCCCCCTGGAGATCGGTCGCCAGCCTTTCCAGGTCGCGGGACTCGAAGTTGTTGGTCGGGCCGAGCAGCGGGACGTTCGCGTCGTTGGTGATCAGGATGGCCTGCTGCCGCATGCCGTGCGCGCCGTATCCGGCGATGGCCCGCCGGGTCGGGTCCTCGAACACGGCCTTCTGGGGTGCGACCGCCGCCCGGTCCGCGGTCAGTCGCGTGACCGTGTCCGGGTCGGCGGGGTGCGGGACGAAGCGGGCGGGCCAGTCGGTGCCGCCGAGCCGGTCGACGAAGAGGTTGAGCCCGAGTTTGCGGGCACGGGCCAGGTGCGCGGCTGTCGTGTCGGGCACGTCGGCGAATCGTGGCAAGTCGGCGATGCTTTGGTCGATGACAGGGCGGCGGGGGTCGGCCGGGTAGGAGAAGGCGTAGATGTCACCGTGTTGCGTGAGGTGGAAGTCGGGTTCGTCGGTGGGTTCATCGGCGGGTTCACTGGCGAGTTCGTCGGCGAACCCAGGGCCGATCTCCAGGTGGTGCGGCGCGACGGTGAATCCCGACAGGTCGGTGGCGTCGGTGCTGGTGCTGGTGCTGGTGTCGGTGTCGGTGCCGGCGGCGGTGTCGGTGCCGGCGGTGGTGTCGGCGTCCAGTACGTAACGGCCGGGCTCCCAGGACGCGGTGACCGTCGCGTCGAACTCGAAGCATCCCTTTCCCTGGTCCAGTGTCACGTTCTGGGGTTCGCCGACCTGCTCGCCTTCGCGCAGCACCGTGAGGCGTACGGCCGTGGGCAGCGGTACGCCGTCGGGCGCACGCGCGATGACCGTGACGTGGACGGGTTCGCCCCGGCCGTAGGAGAAGCGGTTCAACGGCTGGACGTCCGGCCGGGTCATCGGCAGGCCGCTGAGGATCGACAGGCTCCCCTTCGACCGGGGCACACGGACCTCGATCACGCCGTCCACGACGTACTCGCTGTAGCGTCCGGCGACGTCGGGCGAGACCCGTAGGTGGTACAGGCCGCGCGCGTCGGCGGGCGGCGTGACCGATCCGCCGGAGAGCGGAAGCCCGGTGAACTCCGGCACGCCCAGCGGACGCCACCACACCCGGAACCGCGGTGCGCCCCGCCACCTGCCCCGTTCGTGGCGGATCGTCAGCGGCACCGGCCGCCCGGCCTCCCACACCTCGTCCGGATAGCTCACCACCAGCCTCTCGACATCGGCGGGCACCGGTGGGCGGAGTGGCTGGCCCGTGCGCTGGTCGTACATCTCGAACAGCGTCGTCGGGTCGGACCGCTTCACGACGTACTGTCCGTCACGCAGGCGCAGCTCCGTCACGGGGCGGCTGTCGGGCAGGGCCAGGGTGACGGAACCGGTCTGGTGCCCGTCCAGGCCGTAGATCTTCACTTCGCGTGCGCCGCTGAGGACGTGGAGGCGGCCGTCGCCGTCCAGGTCGAAGAGTCCACGGCGATCGGTTCCCGCGGGGCCGGCCGGGACGCTCCACAGCGGCCGTCCGCCGAACTCCGACGCCCACACGACCCCGGACGGGCCCGGCCACAGGGTGTAGAGCCGGGAACGATCCTCCGCCACTCGCAGGCCCACCGTGCCGAAACGCGTCGTGACACCGAGCCGGCCGAGATCGAAGGCCGCCACCACGCCGCTCCGGTTGAGCCGGAGCACCCGCAGCGCGTACTGGTCGACGGCATAGAAGTCGCCGGACACGCCGCCCGCCTCGATCGCCGAGGGCGCGGCGAAGCCCACCGTGTCGTTGTCGGTGAACTCGTCGATGTGGCCGAGCAGGTTGAAATCGGCGTCCCAGAAGGCCACCCGGGGGTGGAGGTGCGCCTCCGCGGTCGCGATCACCCCCGCGGCGTTCGCCGTGATGGCGAGCACCGCGTACCCGACCTCCCCGGCCTTGGGCTTTGATCCGTCGACGGCGACGCGCAACGCGCGGCCGTCTCCCGGATTCTGCCCGGGATCGGCCAGGTAGATCTGCCCGTCCCGCCCGAGCCCGAGACCGAGCCGGGCGTTGGCCACGTCGAACTTCGGGTCGTACCGGGAAACGATATGTTCCAGAGTCTTCACGATGGCACCTTCATTTCCCGAAAGGCCCGATGTGACGTCTTTCAGATTCCCAGCAGGGGAGGGGGCGGGGCAAGGGGCGGGGCATCGGTCACGGGGGCTGCATCCCCCCGCGCCCGGGACGGGTGAGAATGCTGCGATGCCGGATGTGTTGTGGGACGACGTGAAGGACTACTTCGACCCGGAAACGGAGGGATGCCTGCCCGACGTCTTCGTCAGGGGAACGAACGTCGACGACTGGCAGGCATTCCTTGAATTGATCCCCTCTCAGGGCTGGTGGAGCGAGTACTCCGAGGGCGGCGACGTCATGTCGCTGCCGAGCGCCGAGCAGGTGCTGTCACGATCGCCCGACGCCGAATGCCCCCAGCTGCGGGTCCGGCCGGCCCCGGACATGGAGGCGATCTTCCGTTTCCTGTCGGACGACGAGATCGACTTCGACGTCGACCTGCGCGAGCTCCAAGGCCAGCAACGGATCGACCTGCTCTGCGACTTCCTGCACACGATCGGCAGCCACCTCGGCAAGCCTGTGGTGATGACACCCGAGGGCATGTACGAGCGGCCGATACTCGGCTACGACGTGGAGACCGGGCGTGTGATGCTCCTGGTCGGTCGGCAGCTCGCTGCCGCGGACATCGCGGCCGGTCGGGCGATCCAGTAGTCCGGCTGCGCGAATCAGGGCGGGCGTCAGCATGCATGGACGAACCACACCGGGCGCCAGTTCCGTTGACAATGCTCGTCGGGGCAGGCGGGGTGTTGGGCAGCCACTGACGATGCTCCCCGTAGAGCGATGACACGAGGCCGGTCGACTGGTTGTTCTTCCACGAGCCGCCGCTGTTCCATCCGTCGGGGATCTCGTGGAAGATGCCGCCGCACCTACCTGCAGGGTCCAGGCAACGCTCCTCACCCGGGACGGGAATGGTGATTCCCCGCCATTCAGTGAGATCTTGTTGACGGAACGATTCACCGCATCACACGATTCGTAGCCGCCTTCGCGATCACTGCCATGGCAGTGGCCGGAACGGCTGTGGCGGCCTCCCCGGCCGTGGCCGCCCCTGGTGCAAGCAGCCCGGCCGCGATCACGGCGTCGGCGGACGGCGAGCCGTCCACCGTGGCCGGGCGCGCTCAGGTTGCGGTCGCCTCAACCTCGATGGTGGCGCTGGCCGCGAAGGAGGAGGGCAAAGAGAAGAAAAAGAAGAAGGGCTTCTTCGCCAAGCTGGGCAAGTTCCTGCTGGTCTTCGTGCTCCTCATCGTTCTCTTCTTCATCCTCCTCATGGTGGCGATCGTTTATGCCGCGAAGCGGATCTTCCGCCGCCGCAGGTGACGTTCGTCGTCGGGCTGCCGGTCCGCTGCGAGGCGCCCTTGGCGGAGGGCCGGCCAATCTCCTGGCCAACGCTGGCGGTTGGGCGAAGGGGCGAGTTACGCTCGCCGCTCACAACCCCCATACGCAGGTGACCCCGGCGGTGCTACCAACACCCCGGGGCCCGACACCGAAGAGGTCAAGTCTTCGATGCGCATCCACCTTAGCGTGCGCAAGCGCGCCTTCACCGTGCTGGGCAACGAGGTCCTACGGGACCGGAGGCTCAGCTTCACCGCCCGGGGCATCCTCGCCTTCCTGTTATCCCTGCCGGACGGAGCCCGGGAGGACGTCCGCACCCTCGCCGACAAGAACCCCGGGCTGGGCCGCCGCGGCGTCGCCAAGGCGGTCGAGGAGCTGATCGAGCTCGGCTACTACGTGCGCCGCACGGTGCGCGATGAGGAGACCGGCCAGGTCCGTACGGAGACGTACGTCTTCGACAGCCCGCAACCGCCAGGGGCGCCGCTTCCCGTCCGGGCGGGAACCGGCGAGGCGAGTGCCGGGAAGACGGGAACGTTCCCCCGGGGGAAGAAGAACCCTGGTGAAGTACCTCCCACCCCCGGGCCCGTCGACCCGCCTGCCGGGCGAGCGGGGGAGCCGACACCCGCGGGTGGTGACGTAGGACGCGCCGCGGCGCTGCTGGCCCGGATCGGGGCGACGGAGCCCAAGCTCTTGCTCGGTACGGCGGACGTGCTCGCGCTGGCACCGCTCGCCGCCCCGTGGCTGGAACGCGGACTCCCCGAGCGGGTCGTCTGCTCGCTGCTCGCCGAGGAACTCCCGTCCCGCGTGTATTCGCCACGTGCGCTCCTGGCTGACCGTCTGGTGCGCAAGCTGCCCCCTGCCCTTCCCCGCGTGGGTCAGGACGCTGCCACACCAGCACCGGCATCGGCATCGGCAGCGTCGCTCGCGGAGTGCGGGGAGTGCGGGGAGTGCCGCGACCCACTGCCACGTGGACAGTCGCACGTCGGTGTGTGCCGTGCGTGCGCTGAGGCACGTCGCGGCGGTACGTCCGGGCGCAAGGCCACGGAGGTGAGAGATCCGGTGGTGGTCGGACATGTAGCTGCTCTGCGAGCGGTCGTCCGTGCGCGGCCGCTCACCCGGTGATCGGAACTGCGCGGCCGGTCACCCGCGTCCGCGCATCGGCCGGGTCGACGGCGATCAGCAGCTCGCTCGGGCGCCCCATGTCCTCGCCCTGCCGGATCTGTACGGTGGCGGGTTCGCGGACGGCGCCGACGGCCCGCAGGTAGCCCCCGAAGGCGGCCGCCGCGGCCCCCGTGGCCGGGTCCTCCACAATGCCTCCCACCGGGAACGGGTTGCGCGCGTGGAACACCCGCTCGCTCTCCCGCCACACCAGCATCACCGTGGTCCAACCGCGGGCACGCATTACCGTCGCGAGCCCGTCGAAGTCGTAGTCGAGGGCGGCCAGTCGGGCGCGGGAGCCTGCGGCGAGGACGAGGTGTTCGGCCCCGCCGAAGGCGACGTGGGGCGGGAACGCCGGGTCCAGGTCCTCCCGGGTCCAGCCGAGGAGGGCGAGGGTCTCGTCCACTTCGTCGTCCGCTGCCGGGCGGGAGTGCGTCGGAGCGCTGGTGAGCGTGGCCCGGCTGATCCCCGCCTCGTCGATGTCCGTCGCGACCCGGATCTCCCCGACCGGCGTGTCGAAGACCAGCTCGCCCGTACCCGTACGGTCGGCGAGGGTCGCGGCCGTCGCCACGGTGGCGTGACCGCAGAACGGGACTTCGGCCAGGGGGCTGAAGTAGCGGAGCCGGTAGCGCCGCGCGGCCTCGTCCCGTTCGGTGACGAAGGCGGTCTCGGAGTAGCCGACCTCGGCGGCGATCGCGAGCATCTGCTGCGCGTCGAGGCGCGTGGCGTCGAGGACGATGCCGGCGGGGTTGCCGCCGGAGGGGTCGGAGGTGAAGGCCGAGTAGCGGAGGATCTCGCCGGTGGTCATGGCGTCGGTTGTCATGGCCCCTACTCTCCCGGAGCGACCGGCATCGGCACCAACGATTGATCATGATGAGGGCCATCGAAAAACCCGATGGCAGGACGCCCGCCCGTGCCCGTACGCTCCGGCCGTGGACACCCGCCTCCTCCGAACCTTCCTCACCGTCGCGCGCACCGGCAACTTCACGGCCGCGGCCGACGAGCTGCACCTCGCCCAGTCAACGGTCACCGTCCAGATCCGGGCGCTGGAGAAGGAGTTCGGCACCCGGCTCTTCGACCGGCTGCCCAGGGGCGCCGCCCTCACCGACGCCGGCCGGCGCCTCGTTCCCCGGGCCGAGGAGGTCCTCGACGCCGAGGCGCGGCTACGCTCCGCGGCAGCCTCGGACGGGCTGCCCGTCGGCCGGATCGTCGTGGGCGCGGGCGAGACCCTGTGCGCCGCACGCCTGCCGGGCGTGGTCGCCGCCCTGCGCCGCTCCCACCCCGCGGTGGAGGTCGGCCTGGAGCCCGTGGGCACCCTCGCCGCCGTGGAGGGCCTGCGGACGGGCCGCCTCGACCTGGCCCTCCTCCTGGAGGAAGAGACCCCCTTCCCCGACTTGGCGACCGAGCTCCTGGCGTACGAACCTCTCGTCCTGCTCTGCGCGCCCGATCACCGCCTCGCCGACCGTACGGCGCCCGTCAGCTGGACGGAGCTGGCCGAAGAGTCGTTCTTCCTGCACGAGGAGGGCTGCTCCTACAGCGACCGGCTCGCCCGCAGCCTGCTGGCCGTACCGGACGGGCGGGCGCGGCTGACGCGCTTCGGCAGCATCGAGGCCGCCCGCTCGTGCGTCGCCGCCGGCCTCGGCCTTACGCTGCTGCCGCGCGCGACGGTCGCCGAGTCCTTGGCGGCGGGCCGCCTGGCGGCCGTACCGGGGCCGACGTTCCCCGACGTGCCCGTCCGCCTGGCCCGCCACCGAAGGCGCTGGCTGTCACCGGCTGCGCAGACGGTGGTCGAGGAACTCGGCCGGCACTTCGAAGAACCCGCGCGATGGGAACGCTCCGCGGATCAGAAGAACTCGTCCAGCAGCCGGTAAAAGGCCAGCCGCTCCTCGTCGAACAGACCCCTGCCGTAACGGTCGACGAAGCCCGCCACGCACTCGGGCCCGAACCAGGGATCTTCCTCCTCCCTAAGTTCCCTGAGTTCCCTGAGCGCCAGGGCGAGGTCGGTGTGCCGGTCGGCCACGCCGAGGCGGCCCACGTCGATGAAACCGGTGAGCCGGCAGGTGGTGGGGTCCAGCAGCAGGTTGTCGGGGCACAGGTCGCCGTGGCAGACCACCGGTTCCTCGACCGCCGGGCGGGTACGCGCGAGCGCGTCGAGGAGCTGCTGGGCCGACCACCCCTGCCGCTCGTCGTCAAGGTCGTCCAAGGCCACGAGCCCGGCACGGGCGTTGTGCTCGGCCTGCGGGACCGTCACCGCCAGACGCCTGTCGAACGGACAGTCCGCCGCGGGGAGTTCGTGCAGCATACGTGCGGCATCGGCCATGGCCTCGGCCACCCTCCGGCGCTGATGCCGCGGCCACTCGGCGGCGGGGACGCCCGGCACGGCCTCGGTGACCAGCCAGTACGAGGTGTCGTCGGCCCCGAGGTCGACAACACGGGGCGCGGGCACGCCCTGCCCGCCCAGCCACCGCAGACGCTCAGTCTCGCTCCGCAGGTCCTCACCGGACCCGGCACCGGCGTCCAGAGCCATCACCTTGACGTAGAGGTCGGACGCCCCGGACAGCCGGTAGACGACGGCCCCGGAGTTGCCGTCGGTGACGGGGGACCATGTGTGCCTGGGATATCTCTTGAGAAGGGCCTTGTCCACGAGGTTCACGGGCCCATCATGGGCATCTGGAGGTTACACACCGCCCCAAGCCCCCTGAGGAACTGGAGCGGACTCCAGGTCGGCAGTTGATCAGTGGCGCACTGATGTCGCTCGTGTACGGCCGGCTGCTGTGGTCGCTGTGCTGGAACGGCTACCTCGGTAGCTATTGGCTGTGGCCGCTGTTGCTGTTCACCCCCGACTTATGGCGGGCAGTTGGCGGCTGGCAGATCGGGTTCGACGGGGCGGCATACATCTACTACGTGCTGTTCGCACTGCCGATCACTGTGTTCTTCGGCCGGCTCGGCCGCGCCTGGCAGTCAGTACGGACCGATCCCACGCGCCTGGCCGCGTTCATCGACACAGTGCAGCGCCACGGCGCGGCTGTCTGCGTGCATCTGGTCGCGTCCTGTTCGAGGTCCTCAACGGTGCAGACGAGGTTGACGCCATCCTGCTTCCTGAAGAAGCGAGACCGTATGACGCCCACGCCGTCCCCGTTCCACCAGGGAGCATGCACTGCGTCGTCGCGCCGACGCTTCAGTTCGTGTGCGTCGCCGCAGTGAAGAGTCTCGGCCTCGGCCAGTGCGGCGGCCTGCGGAATGCTCCGGCGTGACTGCGCTACCAGCACTCGCCGCTCGAGCTGCGCCTTTCCGCCGCCGGCTGACCGGGCCGGAGCGCCGGAGGGTCCGAGAAATGGTTTGCCGACCCGGTGGCTGTGTGTCACCGTTCGGCCTGGACCAGCAGTTGATCATCGGCGGCCGGTCGATGTCGACATGTCGGCGGCCTCTCGGGGATCCACCGGAGAGGTGACGAAACGATGGGAACCGGTGTCGTGGGGAACAGTTACGAGGACGAGTGTCGCCGGTCGTTGGCCGAGGAGCAGGCGAAGAGCCTTGCCGAGACCAACAACTGGGAACATGTGGACAGGGAGCGGGTCCACCAGGACTGGGACGTTCTTTACCGGGAGATCACGGCTTTCCTGGACAGCGGCTCCCTGCCCGGGGACCAGCAGATCCAGGAGCTCGTCCGCAGGCACTTCGACATCGTCAGCCGGTTCTACACCCCCTCCAGGGAGGCTTACGTCGGCATGTCGCTCTTCTACGCCGAGGACGAGGCCATGAGGGCGTTCCACGATTCCTACCACCCCGGGATGGTGGAGTTCCTGGGCGCCGCGATCAAGGTGTTCGCCGAGCAGGGGAGCGGGTTCGCCCCCAGCGCAGGGGCCGAGGCTTCGGCGTAGTCGGGCGACACGGGCCAGGACATCGGCCGGCTCGCCGCCGAGAGCCCGCACCGGGGCCGTCACCGGCAGCCACCGGCTCAGGTCAGGTCCACAAACACAACAGCGGCCACGCGTGACGATACGCGCGGCCGCTGTCGTATGCGGCTTAGGCCGTTTCGTTCGGACCATCTTGCTGACCGGATGACGATGGTGGCGATGTGGAGTCCGGCGATGTGGACTCCGGCGAGGTAGACGGTGGCGGTCTTGTCGTGGCGAGTGGCGAGGCCGCGCCGTTGCTTGAGCTTGTTGATGCAGCGTTGGACCGTGTTGCGGTGTTTGTAGGCGTCGCGATCGAAGGCGGGCGGTCGGCCGCCGCCGAGGCTGCCCCGGTGCCTGTGGTCGGCAGCTTGGGCGGCGGGCTGCGGGGTGATCGCGCGGATGCCTTGGCGTGGCAGGTGGGACCGAATGGCGCGGGAGGAGCAGGCCTTGTCTGCCAGGATCGCGTCCGGGGTCGTCCGCGGCTGGCTGGCTGGCTGGCCGGTCGGCCGACCGACCGACCGACCGGCCGAGGCACCCGGATCCGGGCCAGGACGCGCTCGAACGCCGGCGCGTCACCGGCCTGGCCGGGTGTGAGGGCGATACGCGAGCGAGCGGCAACGCCCGCCGGCGGCCAGGTGAATGTTGGTGGTCGGTCCGCCGCGGGAGCGTCCGAGGGCGTGATGGGTCGGCTCGCCGGCCGGGTCCCCCTTTTGACGGGCCCGGCGGCGTGCGGGGGTGAGCGCGGACGATCGTGGAGTCGACCGCGAGGACCCAGTCGAGATCGCCGTGGGCGTCGGCCTGGGCCGGCAGGGCGGTGAAGACCTTCTCCCGGGTGCCGTCGGCGGCCCACATCCGCAACCGGTGGTGGGCTCCCTTCCATGAGCCGAGTGCTCCGGCGGCCGTCCACGGTGTTCCGGTGCGGTATTTGAACGCGATCGCGTCGATCACCTGCTGGTGATCACGCCACGTCCCACCCCGCCGCGACGTCCGGTCCGGTAGCAACGGCTCTATCCGCGCCCACTGCGCGTCAGACAACGACACGCATCAACCAACACGATCAGATTGATCCGAAGGAAACGGCCCAGTCGAAGAAGCGCCGACATGGCCAAGATCCCCGACGCTGCCGGGGATCTTGGCCGCGGGTGGATCAGTCAGCCTGGTTGTTGGTGTGCTTGGGCAGGCAGAACATCAGCGCCCACATCAGGGCCAGGAGGCCGCCGACCCACCACAGCACGGTGACGAACGCGTCGCGGTTGACCGCGCCGTCGGGAGAGCCGCCGGTGCTGGCGAAGAACACCACGGCGGTCAGCGCGGTGCCCAGTGCGATGCCGAGGTGAATGGCGGTGTTGAACAAGCCCGAGGCCGAGCCGGCGTCCTCGTGCGAGACCGTGGCCAGCGACAAATCGGCGAGCGGGCCGGAGACCATGCCCAGGCCGAAGCCGATCAGCACCACCGGAGCGGTCATCGCCAGAAGGGACAGGTCGGCCTGGTGGCTGCCGATCTGGAGCCCGTAGGCGATCATCGCAACGGTCGCGATGAGGGCTCCGGCCTGCGGCAGACGGCGGGCGAAACGTCCGGCGGTCTTCGCCGCGACCGTCGCGCCGCCCAGCTCTCCCACGGAGAGCAGCACGAAGGCCAGGGCCGCGTAGAACGGGCTCATACCCAGTCCGCGCTGCAGGTACAGCGTCCAGGTCATGAAGAACAGGCCGCACAGCAGGCCGTGCAGCAGGTCCGTGGCCATGCCCCCGGAGAACTGCCTGACCCGGAAGAGGGACAGGGTCAGCAGCGGGGCGTTGCCCTGCCTGCGTCGCTGGTGGCGCAGGAAAACACCGAGGACAAGGACGCCGGCGGCGAGCATGACGAAGCACCACAGCGGCCATCCGTGGGCGTGGCCCTCGGTGAGCGGGAAGAGGATCAGGACGATGGCCAGGCTGGACAGCAGCATGCCGACCGCGTCAAGCCGGTCGGCCTTGCGGACGGTCGATTCGGGGATGAATGTGCGTCCGAGGAGGAGTACGGCCAGCCCGACGGGCACATTGACCAGGAAGATCGGCCGCCAGGACAGCCCGAACAGGTCGGCCTGGGTGAGCACGCCGCCCAGGACCGGGCCCAGGACGTTGGCGATGGCCAGGACTGCCCCGTACAGGCCGAACGCCTTGCTGCGGTTCTGGCCCTCGAAGGTGACGTGCATGGTCGCCAGGACCTGCGGGATCATTACGGCCACGCCGACCCCCTGGAGCAGGCGGGCGCCGATCAGCACGCCCGGGCCGGTGGCCAGACCGCACAGCAGCGAGGCGGCGGTGAACACGCCGGTGCCGATGAGCAGGATCCTGCGGCGGCCGTAGATGTCACCGAGCCGTCCGCCGGTGATCAGCCCGACGGCGACGGGCAGGGAATAGGCGGTGGTCAGCCACTGCACCGCGACCGGTCCGGCGCCGGTCGACTCCTGGATCGCGGGCAGGGCGGTCAGGACGACCGACTGGTCGAGCATGTTCATCAGCTCGGCGGTCAGCAGCACCAAGAGGGCCATCCAGGCCGCCAGAGCCATCTTTTTCGGGTGGTGAGGTGCTGAGTGGGTTGGGGTCTGGGTGGTGTGCTGCGGCTCGTTGCCGAGCTCGGTGGAAGACACGACGGGAAACTCCTGATCCAAAGGAACCGGGGAGCCCTGCCGACAGCCGCACCGGGGCCGGAAAACACCAAAGCCCGGGGCAGACGGCAGAGCTGCACCCGGGAAAGAAGACTGCGGGGATGGGTGACGCAACTCAGGCCAGCGCGACGTCCGCCCCCGGACACGTGCGACAACACAGCACGCGGGGAACACGGACGACTACATGGCCTGGTTAATAAGACGTCACCCCAAGATCGATACAGATGGAACGGGAAGTCCGGTCACTGCCACCGAAAAACGGCACAGGAACTGCTCCATGGTACAACCCCGGGGCCGGGAACCCCGATCGCGGTCTCCCTCGCCCCTGATCAGGCTTGACCAACTGCGATGGCGCAAACCGCCTCCGTCGAAGATCGAGAGATCTCATCGACGCTTGCGCCCCTACTCGACCATCCCGACGATGCCGGCGATCTATCCGCCGCCGACTGTGCCAGAGTTCTGCCCCGGCTGGCCGAGATCATCACGGACTGGGAGACCGTGGAAGGCGACCCCACGCTCGCGCGGCACATCGAGGACGCCCGACAGCTAGTGATTGTGATGGAGGTCTGCGTCGCCTCGAACGCCGAACTGCTCTTTGGGTGACCTTGAGGAGAACCCGGCTGCGAGGCGTGCAGCCTGGATGGGCCGTGTGGGATCTCGGATCCCGTGGCCGAATCTCAGGTGCGATGGCCAGTCCGTGGCTGACCGGCCTCGGGCGTGAGCTGCCTGCTCGGAGCCAGGCGGAGACGGGGATAGCGGTGCTGGCGGGCGAGCCGTCCGTATCACGGAGCTCCCGCTAGGAACCCGGTTACGTGAGCACCCCGGTCCACCAAGCGACGATGAGGCCGCCCGGCATGATGAGCAGTCCCGTGGTGAACATCCACGTGACCGCCGGAGTGGTGCGTGTGGCCAGCTTGCGGCAGAGCAACCGTGCCAGCGTGAAATAGAGGGCGAGAGGAATGAAGAGCAGTATAAAGCCGGCACCCACGACGTCACGCCCCTTCTGCGGGGCAGGAGTTGAGACCGGACTGGCGACTTCGGTACGCGGTGGTTTCCCTGATGCCTTGCCCTGGCATGAGCCACCCCCATTTTGAACGCGTTCAGTTCAGGGGTGGAGCATAGCTCTGGGCGTGCAGAGCAAGGAAGCCCACCCGCCGGAAACACCCGGCATCCTCCCGCTGGGCCCCTGCAGCAGATCGGGACACGGCTGTGAGACCGGGCAGATGGGACAAGGGCGAGACATCCGACGTAGTTGCAGGTCGCAGCACTGCTTCGGGACGCGAGCCGCGAGAACCTACAACGGTAGTGGTCGACCGGCCCCGGGCGGCCGCCGCGGTGACGCCACGCCAGCGCCCGGGCGCTCGTCAATCGCCGACGAGCACAGCGTCCACGGCGGGCCGAGCCCGGCACACAGCCGCTCAAGGGCTGCAGCCTCTCCCGTTAGGGCAGCGGCATCAGGTCGAGCTCGCCCAGGTGCGGCAGGTCGAAGGCCACGACGTGCGCCGGCGTGGTCGCTGCGAGCCGGGCGGCCGCGGCGGCGCCGCCGCGCAGGCGCTGCTGGAGGAGGTCGAAGGCGGCACGCGGCTTCCGCAGCAGCGGCATTCGTGCTCTTCCACAGCGGGGGCCGCACCGGTGGTGAGGTCCACCGTCGGCTCATCGGCGTCCGGTTCGGGCCCGGACCAGGCCGGGCTCACCGAGCGGGACCGCTTGCCGCTCCACATCATCGAGCGGGCACGGGCACGGGCACGGCGGGTGATGCAGCCCGAACACCGCCAGGTCCGGCGTCTCCCACCAACGGCGCCTGCGCGGGTGTGGCCGACCCAAGGCCGTCCTCACGCTGCGCGCCCGGGAACGGTGACCTCCCGTGAGGCGGCCTGGTGAACGGGCGGGCGGTGCCCCCGGCCCGCAATGTGACCGGGGGCGCGGGGTCAGCGGGGACCGTCCTGACCGGTGGGCGAGGGGGCGATGCAGGTGGCGGTGCCGAATTCGCCCCGCGCGGTGGCGCGCTTGACCTCCTTGCCGTCCACGGAGATCGCGCAGTCGGCTCTGCCGCCCTTCTGACCGAGGATCAGGCTGATATGCGGTGAGGTGGCGATGCCCTTCATAGTGACCCTTTTCCTCCACGGCAGGGAAGGCTCGTCGACCGACCGGGAGGACGGACCCCTCCCGGTATCGTCCCCGAAGGTCATCGTCTTGACGGAGTCGCCCGTGACCTCGTAGACGACTGTGAACTCCTTTCTGTCCTGCTTCGCGACCGGGTCCTCGGTGTCGTTATCCGCTGAGGAGCATCCGGCGGTGAGGAGCAGCGCCAGCACGGGGCCTATCGCGGTACGCCGAGCTGCTGCTGAGCGGCCGTGCGGCCGGCTGTTGCGGCTTCTTCGGGGTGAGTGGTGACCGGACATCAAGTGATCGCCTTGATGGCTTGCCAGCCGCCGGAGCCGACAGTCACGGGCTTCCCGTCGCGACCGTTCTCCGTCGGATAGAAGAGCAGGGTGCCGGTTCCCTCGGCGGTGGTGGCCCACAGGTCGGGGACACCGTCGCCGTTGGCGTCGCCGGGCATGGCGAGCAAGGGCCGGTTGGTGCTGTTCCAGGCCCGTGCGCCGTAGACGGTCGTGGTCCCGCTCACGAGGCTCGCTGGGTCGATGCCGCCGTCCTCACCCGGAGCGCCGTGGTGGGCGACGAGTTGCCCGGTGGCGTTGTCCCGGGTCACCAAGTCGGGAAGACCGTCACCCGACAGGTCGCCGGGGGCGAGGAAGTCGAGGCGGCCCCAGCCGGAGTCGGCCACGGGGTGGCTGTCGTTGATGTAGCCCCCCGGGTGCACGGCGAGGAACCACAGGCTGTCGCCGACACGAGCGAGGAGGTCGGGCACACCGTCGCCGGTAGCGTCCCCGAGGGAGACGATCCGGCTGATCTTCGCAGGGTCGAAGGCCGGGGAGTCGCTGAGCGAAGGGGACGTCCCCACCTCTTCGGGCTCCTGCGGCCCGGGGGGCTCCTGCCGGCTGGTGAACTGGCGCAGCTCCTGCCGGTTGTCGGTGTCGACGGCTCCGAATCCGGTGTTCTCGTAGATCCAGAGTTTGCCGTCAGGATGCCGGGCGATCAGGTCCTCGTAGCCGTCGTCGGTGAAGTCACCGCGACGGGTGATCAGTGTGTCCTCGAACCCGCTTTCGGCAACGACCGTCATCGGGCCGAACACGCCGTTGCCCGTGCTCGGATAGACGCGCAGCCGTTCTTGGCCGTCGACGGCCCACAGGTCGGGGGCGCCGTCGCCGTTGAGGTCGCCGGGCTTGTCCTTCACCCCGGTACTCGCGGCGTAGAAGAGGTACGTGCCGGTGTCGGAGCGGTTGCCTGCGGCGTCCTCGCTGTACGCGTACAGGATGTGAGGGCCGGGGTTGGGCGGGGTGAACGACACCTCCACGGAGCCGCCCGGCTTCGCGGGCTTGGACGAGCTCGTGGGGTTCTTCTGGTTGAAGCCGTAGACGTACTTCACGACGTCCTTGACCCCGCCGTTGCCGAGTGTGAAGCTGCCGGCGGTGCGGGCGGGGGCCCCGATGGTGCCGTCGTCACCGTTGGGGTACTGCTTGGACGCGGCCTCGGGCGGCGTGCTCGGACGGGACTTGTCCGCGGTGAACCGGCAGGGCTTGTCGGGCTTCCATGACGAAGTGGCGCGTCCGTCGTCGGCTCGTACCTGCCAGGAATACGTGACGCCGTCCTTGAGGACGGCCTTGGGAATCTTCACCTTCCCGACGCTGCCGCTGGTCACGGAGATGGTCTGGTTGAACACAGGAGGGTCGCCCTCCTTGGCCCACATGTTGAAGCGGGCCTTGACCGTGCCGCCGTCCGGGTCGGAGATCTTCGCGTGGAGCTGGACGTCGGTGTTCCCGATCTTCGCCGTCGAGCCGGCGTCGCACGGGACGGAGGGGTTGCTGCCGTACGCGGTGGGGTTGGCGGGGGTCCGGTTGTATTCGACGATCAGGGTGGGGTCGCTCTTGAACTTCTTCCACTCGTTGATGTCGGACTCGTGCGTGGCTCTGAGGCCGAGTGTGATGTTCGGCCACTTGTTCTGCGCCGCCTCCGTGGCCAGCGCCTTCACGTTGAAGTCCACGCCTTTGTCCGCGCAGCCGAAGGCTTCGTTGCCGTGCGAGAAGTTCAGCGTCTGCACGCGCTTGATCCACCGGGGCTGGTGGTTCCAGGTCGTCCCGGAGGAGATGCTGCCGGTGTCCCAGAGCTCCACGGGTTGCGCCGTACATGACCAGGAGTGGATGTTCACGATGTTGAACTGGGCGTCGATGACCTCGACGCCGGCGAGGGCTTT
This sequence comes from Streptomyces sp. URMC 124, assembly GCF_051386455.1. NCBI lineage: Bacteria > Bacillati > Actinomycetota > Actinomycetes > Kitasatosporales > Streptomycetaceae > Streptomyces > Streptomyces sp. URMC 124. Next base: position 12,005 of record NZ_JBPQTS010000095.1, on the reverse strand, counting down.
GGAGTCCATCCGGAAGAACGAACGGGCCGTTCCACCGGTCTCGCCCTCGTGGCCGATCCGGGCTTCCGAGGTGCTCTTTCCTTTGCCGCCCCAGCCGGTCCCGTTCCAGAAGGAGGAGTCCGGGGCAGGCTTGTAGGCCATGGTCCACGCCTGGCGTTTGCCGCCGAACCTGGGGTCGATGTAGACGGGGTACGTGGTCTCCTTCCCCTGCAGCAGCGAGGTATCCGGCGTCAGGGTCAGGGCGCCGTCGGTGTAGGCCAGCCCCACGTCGGCGTGTTTGCCGCCGGGTGCGAGGTCATCGGCCGTCTCCGCCGAACCCTGCGAGGCTGGCCCCATGGGGGCGCGCGGCCCTGCGGCCCGGCCGGCGCCGCCGACGGGCGGTTGCGGGGTGGTGCCCGAGGAGTCCCACATGCGAGGTGTGGACGAGGCGAAGAGCTCCTGGCCGGCGGGGTCGAGCGCGCGCACCGTGCCTGCCTGCGCGTTCTCCTCGATGCGCAGCCCCTTGGCGTGGAGCCCCAGCCTGACCTTCTGCAGAGCGGGGTTCTTCGCCGCTTCGGAGTTTTTGACCACGAGCACCTGGGCGATGGTCTCGGTGGTGGCGCGGACCTTCAGGTCCACACCGGGAAGCACCTCCGGATAGGTTGCCTCGTTGGCGTCGAGAGAGGGCGCCGGAAGCCGGGTGGGCCACGTGATCGCCAGCGTACGACCGTGCTCGGTCAGGATTGCGAGGGTGTCGTCGCCCCCTCCGGCGGAGAAAGTGGCATCGAGAGTCACGGCCCTGGGCGCGATCCGGCCGTTCCGCTTTTCCAAGGTGGCATCCACCGGAACGAGCTTTCCGGCCTTGCGTACGCGTATGGGCTGGGAATGCTGGGTCAGCGTAAACGTTCCGGTTGGGTTGGCGGTCACTTCCTGGGTCTCGGTGCGCAGTGAAGTGACTTCAACGGGCTTTCCCGTGCGTTGTGCCTGAGTTGCTGCCTCGGCCTCCCTGTGTGGATCAAGGCTGGATATCGACCTCGACCCCTTTTCGGAGTCCGGTAATCCGGATGCGAACGCGGCGGGTAGTGGGCCGATGCAGGCTGCCCCGACCAGGAGCGCCAGCGCTCCTGCCGCAGCGCGGGGTCTGTGCGGCCGGGAGCGGCCGCCTGTCTTTATCACCAAATATCCTCTCGTAAACAGTGTGCATTTGGACGGGTTGCTCACTGATGCCGGACAAGGCGAGATGCGTCACTTCAGTGGCGCAGATACCAACAAAGCACCTTTGAGGAGACCTTGTCGATACGTTGTTCGATGATGTACAACAACTCACGTTGCTTCCATAGGCTTTAGGAGTCACTGGTGTCTGTGTTACGCGCATGGTGGCCGAGACGGAGGAAGTGGAGATCGACCGTCGGCGTGGTCTTTCTCTCCTTACTCGTGTCACTTATAGGTGCCTCTCCACCGGCCTGGGCCGAACACCCCCGGCCCCACCTGCCCAAGCTCCAGCAGGAAACCCCCGTCAAGGGCAAAGAGTTCATGGGCAAGCGGGTGAACAGGGATAATCCCGCGGACAAAGCGTGGAAGGCCCCCTCGTCCACGGCGCCCCGCAACGGCCGTGAGAAGGTTGACTTCACGTCGGCCACGTCTTCCCAGGGCGGCCGCGCCGGTCTTGTGAAGGCCGGGAGCCTTCCCGTCTCCGTGGCTCCCGCGGCTTCGAACCCCGCCGTCACCACTTCCCTGACAGGCGCGGAGGTAGAGGTTCTCGACGACCGGGCGAGCAAAGAACTCGGTGCTCAGGGTCCGGTCGTGAAGATCACGGGGATCGAGGGGAACGCCCCGGCTCCCGGAGCGAAGCACACCTCCGGGCAAACCGACGCCGCCCGGGACGGCAAGCGGGCTCCGCCACAACCGGTGGACGTCACCCTCGACTACTCCGCCTACGCCCAGCGATTCGGTGGTGACTGGGGTTCCCGGCTGCGCCTCGTGCAGCTCCCGGACTGCGCCTCCTCCGAGCCCGGCCGCGCCGACTGCACCGGCGGCGCTCCACTCACCGGCACGAACGACGCCGCCAAGCAGCGGCTGACCGCCAAGGTCCCCCTCGCGGCAGGCCGGCCCCTCATGCTCACTGTGGCGGCCGAAGGTTCCGGATCCGCCGGCAGCTACGAGGCCACGTCGCTCTCCCCCTCCGGCTCGTGGGCCGCAGGCGGGCACGCGGGCGGATTCTCGTGGAGCCACCCGCTCGAGAGCCCCGACGTACCGGCCGGACCGGAGCCGGAGGTCAAGCTCAGCTACTCCTCGCAGGCCGTCGACGGCCGCACCGCCTCCACGAACAACCAGTCCTCCTGGATCGGAGAAGGCTGGGACTACCACCCCGGATTCGTCGAGCGCCGCTACAAGCCGTGCTCCAAGGACATGGGCAGTGGCGCCAACAACAAGGCGAAGACCGGCGATCTGTGCTGGTTCGACGACAGCCTCACCCTCTCCCTCGACGGTGCCAGCAACGAACTGGTGAAGGACGAGAAGAGCGGTGAGTGGAAGCTCGCCGACGACGACGGTGCCCGTATCGAACTGAAGAAGGGCGCCTCCAACGGCGACAACGACGGCGAGCACTGGGTACTCACGACCAGGGACGGTACGCAGTACTGGTTCGGCGTGAACCGGCTGCCGGGCTGGGCCTCGGGCAAGGCGGAGACCGACTCCACCCTGACCGTCCCGGTCTTCGGCAACCACTCCGGTGAGCCCTGCCACGAGGACACTTTCGACAAGTCCGGCTGCACCCAGGCATGGCGCTGGAACCTCGACTACGTCGTCGACCCGCACGGCAACGCCATGAGCCTGTGGTGGGAGAAGGAGACCAACCACTACGGCCGGCTCGGCAAGGGCGACAAGCCCGCCGGCTACGACCGTGCCGGCTCCCTGGCCCGCATCGACTACGGTCAGCGGAGCGACTCCCTCTTCTCTGCCAAGGCCGCCGCCCGCGTGCACTTCACCACCGCCGAGCGCTGTCTTGCGTCCAAGGAATTCGACTGCGCCCCGGCGAAGCTGAACAAACAGAACGCCAAGAACTGGCCCGACGTCCCGTTCGACCTCAAATGCGACATCACGGCCAAGGAAAAGTGCGCCTACAAGCTCGCCCCGAGCTTCTGGTCCACCAAGCGCCTGACCAAGATCACTACCGAGGCGCTGGTGGGTGATGCCTACAGCAAGGCCGACACCTGGGAGCTGACCCATCAGTTCCCGAACACCGACGCCACCAGCCCGGCACTGTGGCTGGCCTCCGTCACCCGCACCGGGCACACCGGCGGAACGGACACCTCGCTGCCGCCCGTAACCTTCCGCGGCGAGATGCTGGACAACCGCGTCGACGGCTACGAGGGCCTGCCCCCGTTCGCCCGCTACCGCGTAAGGGCAGTCGACACCGAGCACGGTGCCACCATCGGCGTCACGTACTCACCTCGCGAGTGCTCCGCCATGCCGGGCAACGTCAAACTGCCCACGCCGCACGAGAACGGCATGCGGTGCTACCCGCTTTCCTGGACCCCTTCCTGGGCCGACAAGCCCGTCAAGGACTGGTTCCACAAGTACGTGGTCACGCAGGTCCGCGAGGAGGACAACGTCACCGACGCGCTGCCGAAGGTGACCTCATACCAGTACCTGGGCGCGCCTGCCTGGGCCTGGGACGACAGCGAGCTGACCGACCCGAAGGAACGCACCTGGAGCCAGTACCGCGGCTACTCGCGGGTCCGGACCCTCACCGGTCGCGGTGACGACGGCAAACGGGCGATGTCGGAGTCTCTGTACTTCCAGGGCATGGACGGCGACCCGCTGCCCGACGGTAAGAAGCGCAGCGCCGAGATCGTCGACTCGGAAGGCGGCAGGACGCCCGACCTTCCCCAGTACTCCGGCCAGCTCCGGGAAGACGTGAAGTTCCAGGACGAGGGCGGCGAGGTCGAATCAGCCACCAGGCTGACCACCCGCTCCGACATCACCGCCACCCGGAATCGTGCGGGCACCACACCGATCCACGCCCGGATGGGCCACCCCGAGACCACCGAGGAGCGCCAACGGAGAGCGGACGGCGGCTGGCAGCGCACCAAGGAAGTCGCCTCCTATGACGAATTCGGCCTCCCGACCCGCACCCACGACTTCGGGGACATCGACGACCCGGACGATGACGCCTGCTCGACCGTGACCTACGCGAGGAACACCGACAAGTGGATCCTCGACCTGGAGTCCCAGGAGACGACGGTCACCGGCGCCTGCGACCACTCCGGCGGCACGCCCGTGTCCGACACCCGCACCTCCTACGACGGCAAGGGCTTCGGGCAGGCACCCTCCAAGGGCGACGTCACCACCGTCGAGGAAATGACCGGTGACGGCAAGGGCTACCAGGTCACCGAGCGCTCGGAGCACGACGCGTACGGCCGGCCCGTCGCCCACTGGGACGCGAGCGGCAACAAGACAACCACCAGCTACACGCCCGCTTTCGGCGCCATACCGGTCAAGACTGTCGTCACCAACCCGCTTGGTCACACGCACACCCTTCACGCCGATCCCGCCCGCGGCAGCACCACGTCCGAGACCGACACGAACGGCCGGCGAAAGGACATGGTCTACGACGGCCTGGGCCGGCTGACGCAGCTGTGGGATATCAACCGCAGCAAGGCCGACGGGAAGACCCCGAGCTCCGAATTCGCCTACGACGTCAGCAAGACGAGGCCGTCCACGACCTCGACGCGCTCACTGAAGGAGAACGGCTCCTACTCCACCGCCGTGGAAATCTTCGACGGCATGTTGCGCAAGCGGCAGACACAGGATCCGGGCGTGGGCGGTGGCCGGGTCATCAGCGACACCATTCACGACACCCATGGCAGGGTCACCAAGAGCAACGACTCCTACTTCGCCGAAGGCGATGTGAGCGAGAAGCTCCTGCTGGTCGCCGACAACAAGGTCCCGCACCAGACAGTGGCGACCCACGACGGTCTCGACCGCCTGGTGAAGACGGTCACGCGCCGGTACGGCGACGACCAGGACGCCGTCACGGCCGAATACAAGGGCAACGAGTCCACGGTCTTCCCGGCCAAGGGCGACACCGTCCAGACGACCTTCACCGACAGTGAGGGACGCACCACCAAACTGCGGGAGTACCTGAACGCCGACCGCAGCAAGCACCAGGACACCACCTACGCGTACAACCACAAGGGCCAGCTGACCAAGGTCACCGACCCCGACGGCAACGCCTGGACCTTCGAGTACGACGCCCGAGGACGGCAGATCAAGGCCACGGACCCGGACAAGGGCACGACGACCACGACGTACGACAAGGAAGACCGTCCCGTCACCGTCACCGACGCCCGGGGCAAGAAGCTGGCCACCACCTACGACGCCCTCGATCGCCCCACGTCCTTGAGGGAAGGCTCCGCCGACGGGCCCCGGCTCGCCGAATGGACCTATGACACCATCCTCAAGGGACTGCCGACGGCCTCCATCCGTCACCACGACGGCAGGGAGTACCGCACCGAGGTCACGGGCTACAACCAGGCCTACCAGCCCACCGGCTCGAAGCTGGTCATCCCCGCCGCCGAGGGCAAGCTCGCCGGCACCTACACCTCCGAGGCCGACTACCTGCCCAACACCGGCCTGCCGGCCTGGACCGAGCTGCCCGCAGCCGGCCCACTGAAGAAGGAACGGCTGGTCACCCGCTACAACAGCGACGACCTGCCCACCACCCTGGCCGGGTTCTCCACCTACGCCTCCAACCTGCAGTACTCCGCGTCCGGTGAACTGCTGCGCAGCGAAGCGGGCATGGCAGGGAAGAAGGTGTACTCGACCGCGTTCTACGACGAGCACACCCGCAGGCTCTCGCGCACCGTCCACGACCGCGACAGCAAGGACGCAGCCTCCGGGCGAATCGACGACATCAACTACACCTACGACCCGGCCGGCAACGTCACCAGGATCGCCCGGACACCCGGCGCGGCCATGCCCGACGCCGGACAGACCGACACCCAGTGCTTCGCCTACGACGCACTGCGCCGGATGACCGGTGCCTGGACCGCAACCGACGAGTGCAAGGCACCGCCGTCGAAGGAAACGGTCGGTGGCCCGCAGCCCTACTGGCAGACCTACGGCTACGACGCCGTGGGCAACCGGACGCAACTCGTCGAGCACGACACCACGGGCGACCCGAGCAAGGACACCACCCGTGACTACAGCTACCCGGGGCCCGGCAAGGACCAGCCCCGCGCACTGACCAAGGTCGCCTCCAAGGGACCCGGCGGAACGTCGGTGAGCACGTACGCCTACGACTCCGCCGGCAACATGACCATCCGCCAGGTGGGCGGGAACGTCCAGACCATGTCCTACGACACCGAGGGCCGGCTGGCCAAGATCTCGGAGAGCGGCAAGGACACCGAGAACGTCTACGACGCGGAGGGCAACCGCCTCATCCACCGTGGTGCCAACGGGGAAGCGACCCTTTACCTCGGCGACACCGAACTGACGGTGAACGCCGCGGGCAAACTGTCCGCCACCCGCCACTACTCGCACCCCGGTGGCAACACCGTCCGCACGGCTGAAGAAGGCGACGGCACCGACGGGCAGGGACGGCAGACGCTGCTCCTCACCGACCACCACGGAAGCGCCTACACCTCCGTGGGCCTGGACATGGAAGGGCTGCCCGTTCAGCGCCGGCTCCTGGCGCCGTTCGGCGAGGAGCGCGGCGCCAAGCCGAGCAACTGGCCCGACAAGCGAGGCTTCGTCGGAGGCCGCACCGACGACGGCACAGGGCTCACGCAGCTCGGCGCTCGCGAATACGATCCGACGACCGGCCGCTTCATCTCCGTGGACCCCGTCATCGACTTCGGGAACCCCCAGCAGATGAACCCGTACGCCTACGCCAACAACGCTCCGGCAACCGAGTCCGACCCCGACGGCGAGTTCTTCCCCGCCCTGATCGCGGGAGCGGCTGCGGCCGCCCGCGCCTACCGCGCGTACAAGGCCTACCAGGCGGCTCAGCGGCTCAAGAGGGCCGCCGAGCTCGCGGAGAAGGCCCGCAAGGCCAGGGAAGCGGCGGCGAAGGCCAAAAGGGCGAAGCAGCTCAAGGAAGCCGCCGAGAAGGCGAAGAAGGCAAAGGCGGAGCGGCAGAAGAAGGAAGCCCTGGCGAAGGCCAAGGCGGAGAAGGAGCGCAAGGCCAAGGCCGAAGCGGCGAAGAAGGCCAAGGAGAAAGCAGCGGCCAAGCAGCGCCCCAAGCCCAGCGCGAAGCCGCAGCAGCGCCCCAAACCGAGTGCGAAACCGCAGGCGCGCCCCAAGCAGATACCGAAGCCCAAGGAAGCGCGGCCGCAGGGGTCGAAGCAGTTCAAGCAGCACGTCAAACGCGAGGCCAAGGAACAGGTCAAGGAACACATCAAGGAATCGGCGCAGCAGAAGGTCTGCGAGGCCAACAGCTTCGTGCCCGGCACGCCGGTCCTCATGGCCGACGGCAGTCGCAAGCCGATCGAGCAGGTCCAGACCGGTGACAAGGTCCAGGCGACCGACCCGGAAACGGGCGAGACCAAGGCCGAGCCGGTAGTCGCCACGATCATCGGCGACGGCTCCAAGGACCTGGTCCGCGTGACGGTCCGCCTGAACGCCGGCGACGACACCACCGGTTCGCCGACGGAAACCGGCACGCTGATCGCCACCGAGGGCCACCCGTTCTGGGTCCCGGACCTGAAGAAATGGGTCGACGCGGGCGACCTCCGCCCCGGCCAGTGGCTCAGGACGAGCGCCGGCACGTGGGTCCAGGTGGCGGCGGTATCGGCGTGGACCCAGAACGCAAGGGTCCACAACCTCACGGTCGAGAGCACGCACACGTACTATGTGCTGGCGGGGGCCGCGCCGGTCCTGGTTCACAACTGTGGTCCCGGCGTTGCGACTGAAGACGATGCAATGCTCGCACTTGGCCGTGCAGAAGAACTGCAAGCCTCGCGGAATGACTACTTCATGGCAGACGTGAAGGGCACTACGGCGGTAATTGGTGTCTTTAACTCCAAGACGAAGGCGTTCACCACCCGCATTGGAATCAATGGAGGTGGAGCTATGCCTTCCGGTTGGACGCTGAGGCCGGGAGAAGAGTTCGTGCAGGCTGCCGGGCATGCCGAAGAAGGGATCCTTAAGAGTTTGGGCCCCAATGAGCATGCCGTGTTCGGTGCGGCCTCAAGGAATTTCTGTGTCTCCATCTGTTCACCCATGCTGAATGTTCGTGGGATAACAGTGGGAGGTGCCGGGATACGTGGTCATTCCGCACAGAACTCACCGTTCACGATCTTCTGGGCCACTGGAGGCTAGAGAGACATGGGGATTTCGCCGGAACTACAGGCAATCTCGAATGCTTCGGACCCTGAACTGGTGCTGATCTGTGCCGCAACGGCGGAGCGGGGTGCCGTCTTCTGCCGAGCCCTCGGCCGGTCAGAGCAGTCTGAGTGGGTCGATGCCTCGCTCGGGCTTGTCTGGGCGGCGGCTGCTGGGGATTCCGTGCAGGATGACTGCGCTGAGGCGCTGGATGAGTTGGAGATGGAATCTCAGGATGACGAGGATGATTCCTCTCGCCCCGAGTTCTATGTGGCCCAATCCGTGGCGTTGGCCGGAAACGCTCTCGCGGTTTCATTGAGGCCATCCGCCGCAAAGGCCGAGATGGCCGTGAACACGATCAGGTCGCTGCTCTCCATGCTCGATTTCAAGGTAGGGGGAGAGAAGCCGGTGGTCGTGAGACATGGAGACCCTTCCCCTCCACCGGGGCCTCTCGTTCAAATGGAGATCGACGCAGAGCGTGAAGTGCTTGACCTCCTTGCTGGCGAGGCGGTGACCTCTGGGCAAGGGGAACCTCGCGCCTCGGCTGTGAATCGAATCCAGGCAACATCGGCCGAATTTAGTGGGAGGCTAGCGCCTTTCATTGAAGAAGTTGCCGCGCTTAGCAACTGGGAACTATAGAGGCGTGCTGAACTGTCTAAGCCCCGCCAGCAAGGACGCTGGCGGGGCTTAGACGGCAACGCTGACGGCAGCGTCAGCGGACGCGTGCGGCGGAAGGTGGGTCGCCAGAGTCGTCGTTCTCGGTGTTGAGCGCGTTGTTGAGGGTGTCGATGGCTTGGTGTTGGAGGCGGAGCCGTACGTGGGCGTAGACGCTGGCTGTGACGCCGGTGTGAGCGTGGCCGAGCAGCTCCTTGATGACCACCAGGTCGACGCCCTGTTCCAGGAGCAGGGTGGCCGTCGAGTGCCGGAGGTCGTGGAAGCGGATGCGGCGTAGCCCGGCCCGATTGAGGAGTCCGCGGAAGTGTCGGGTGATGTTGGCGGGGTCGAGGGGGCCGCCCGCCGTCGTGGTGAAGACGAGACCGGAGGTCTTCCAGTCCGCCCCTGCCCCTTCTCGCTCTTCTTTCTGTCGTTCCCAGTGGCCGTTCAACGCGCGGATGCACTCGGTCGGGAGGGCGATGCGGCGTTCAGACGCTCGGGTCTTGGTGGGGAGGTGGGTGAGGCCGGCGCTGCGGGTGCGCTGGAGAGATCGGCAGACGCTCGCAGTCCCGCCGTCGAGGTCGAGGGGTCCGCCCAGCGGAGGCCGAGGAGTTCACATCAAGGCGAATGGGCTCAGCGGCGACGCGGCTCGCGCGTATTCTCGCGGCAGATCTGTGGGGAAGCCGGAGTATTTGTTTACCTATCGAGTGAGTCCCGGCGATTCGGACACGCTCAGCGCTGCTGCGACATTCGGTGGAAGTCGCACCGGCCGCGGCGATCGCCCGGCCATTCTCATCTTCCGTATGTGCAAGTGCACGTATGATCGGCTGACGGCAGAAGGTACATAACGACGCGGATCACTGACGAGATGAGTGGGAGGGTCGAGCACATTTTCGGCCCGGGAGCGTTGCCGCATCTGCAGCAGATCTATCGCAGGAACCTGTGATCTTTGTGTGACCGTGGAAGCGATAGGTGGTGACGTTCGCATGGTCGATCCCGCAGAGTGCCACAAGGCTATTCCTGGCGTTCAAGAGAATTTGCGTAAATTTGAACGCGCCTTCGGGAAGGTTCGCATGACTCATAGAGGGCGCCCGGTGGGTGAAATTCGGCAAGCCCTCCTGGAAGAATTCGAATCCGAGGGGTTGACCGTGTGGAGCGAAGTCACGGATGACGCGGCTTGGCGCATTGCCGAAGAGTAGGTGGATGAGACCTAAAATCTCCCATGTAACCTGTGTCGGCTTTGTGGGTTGCGAAAGTAGACCTGGATCCCTGCCAGGTGTGACTGGTGGGGATCCAGAGGAGCTTGACGGTAGTAGTTGACGGCAACGGCGGCGAACACCAGGGGTGTTCGCCGCCGTTGCCGTGCTTCAGGTGATGCTGAGGGCGCTGTCAGGGGCGTCCCGCTGACGCGAGCCGCCGCGCACCAGCGGCCGGTGACCGCCCCCCGCTCCTGTATAGCCGCCCGCTGGCGACGGCACCGCCGACCTCTCGTCGCGCAGAGCCCGGGGAGCGTGACCCGCACGCGCCCGGTGCCGGACCACCAATCGGAAGCCCTGTCCCGACTGCTTCGCAGCAGACCGGCCGGGCCCTGAGAGGCCGCTCGGCGGGCTCGCACTGCCCTGGACGCCCATGGTTGCTGCCTGGCTGGGGGCCGTGTCGATGGAAAGAACTAGGCTGATGCCGCAGTTCGCCCGTAGGCGGGTGCGCGGTGCGGAACCCGGTGGGCAGGGCACAGGACGGCCGAGGAGTGACCAATCTCGGGCCCGGCTGCTCCTGTTACTGCCTGCCCGGGCGATGCCAAGCTCCGCTCGCACGCCGACCCCGACCGGTCGCCGGCGGCCACCCAGCCAGCCAGAGTAAACGCAACATGCGTCCCGGCAATCGGGGATAAGGGAAACACCCACCTGCGCGCGATGCGTCACACCCCACCACCCGGATTCCCGCTGATCGGCGGAGGTTTCCCTGTGTCCCCTACGAAGGGATACAGGGAAACCCTTCCCTCGGGCAACCGGGCGGCGTGAACTGGCGAGGCCGATAGAGCGGTAGCCGGTGCGCGCCCGCGGTGGTGACGGGGGTGCAGGTCCTCGGTGCCGCCGCGCGGTCGTCCGCACGGCCATCCATTCTCGGCCGGGCAGAACATCTGCCCTTCCCTTATCGACGGCGCCCAACGGCCCTCTCAGGAGATTCCCTTGTCTAAAAACGCTTACCTCCGCACGTCCGCCGTGAGCCTCGCGCTTCTCTGCTCGCTGTCAGGCGTCGTTCTCGCCTCGGCACCCACGGCCGGCGCCGCCCCCGCGGTCACGGGCGCGGCTGCTGATGACGAGCCGGCGGACGGGGGCTACGGCGAGCAGGGCCCCGAGCAAGTGGTGGGGGATGAGAACGACGGCTTCGAGTTCTTCCCCGTCGCCGCGGCCAGCAAGGAGGCCCCGAGAATCACGAGAAGCGAGACGATCAAACGGGCCCAGTCCTGGGTGGGCAAGGGCATCGTGTACAGCGGTTCGGGCTCCTACAAGGGCCACCGCACGGACTGTTCCGGGTATGTCTCCATGGCCTGGCACTTGTCCACCGACATGACCACCGACACCTACGGCCCCAACGGCGTGACCGAGAAGATCAAGAAGAGTGATCTCAAGGCCGGTGACGCGCTGCTGAATCCCAAGTCGGGCCGATACGGCCATGTGGTCCTCTTCGAGAAGTGGGCGAACGCCGACCACACCAAGTACGTGGGCTACGAGCTCAGCGGCAGCGGAAACGTGCAGCACCACGAGCTGCCCTACCCCTACTGGCCGGGCCGCGACACCGGCAGCTACTACCCCGTCCACAACAAGTCCGTCGTCGACGATGTGCAGTTGCCCGCCGACCCGGGAATGACCGAGATATCCGCCGGTGACTTCACCCGCGACGGCAAGAAGGACTTGGTGGCGGTTCAGGTCTCCACCGGCAAACTCTTCCTCTACCCGGGCACCGGTAAGTCCGGTCTGGACACCTTCGGTGACCGGGTGGAGATCGGTTCCGGTGCCTGGAACGGCATGCGCAACCTCACC
>NZ_JBPQTS010000094.1:0-28480 GCF_051386455.1 Streptomyces sp. URMC 124 | reverse complement strand
GGTCACAACGACGACGAGGAGAACAAGGTCGAGTACGTCACCGAGCACCGCGAGGCGTTCTTGTCGTGCACCCCTTGACGCTACTAGGGGCGCGGCGGGGCGGCTCAGTGGCGGCGGCCGGTGCTGACCAAGGGCCGCCGGGGCCGGGCTCAGCGGTGGCCGGGGCCGGGGTCAGTGGTGGCCGGGGCCGCCGCTGCCGAAGCCGCCGCTGCCACCCGGGTTCCACTTCTTGCGCTCCTCGGTGAGCTCCTCGGGATGGCTGCCGGGGTTGCGCACTTCGTGCGGCAGCACCCGCTCCCCGTTCGCCTCGGGGTGCAGCTCGTCCGCCTCGCGGTGCTCGGTGACGTACTCGACCTTGTTCTCCTCGTCGTCGTTGTGACCGGGCCCGTGGTCGGGTGAGCTCGGCCCCGTGTCGTGCTCCTGGCGGGTCTGCCAGGAGCCCTGCCGGCGCTGCGGCTGCGACGGCGGCGGAGGCTCCTCGCGGCGCTTCCGGTAGCCCATCACGAAGGCGCCGATGAGCAGGGCGACCACGATGAGGCCGACGATGAACTGGACGATCCCGCCGGCCCAGTGCGGGGCGGCGAGGTCGGCGAGGTGTACGGACTGAATGCGCATGCCATGCGGGTACCCGCCGACCGCCGGGACAAGTCGGTAAATAGGCCGAACGGGTTCCCGGGGGCTCCGGACGGTCCCCCTGTCCCCTCTGTTCCTGCCCGTTCAGGGCGTGCCTACTGCACGCCCTCCGCCGCGCGGATCGCGTCGCGGTACGTGCGGGCCGCCGCCCGCAGCGCCGTCTCCGGGTCCGTGCCCGCCGCCTCCGCCCGTACGGCCAGCGCCAGCAGCTCGTAGCCGATGCCGTCGCCGGCGGGCGGGGGGACGTCGAGGCCCTGCGAGCGCACCCGCGAGGCCAGCTTCGCGGAGAGGGCGAGCGCGGGCTGGCCGAGCGGCACGCCCTCGGTGACCGACTCGCGGCCCTTCTCCTCCCCCTTCGTGCGCAGCCAGTGCTCCCGCACGTCCTCCGGCGTCAGCGCCGACTCCTCGCCGAAGACGTGCGGGTGCCGGTGGATGAGCTTGTCGACGATGACGGCGGCGACGTCGTCGACGGAGAACGGCTCGTCCGGGTCCTCCTGCGCGATCCGGGCGTGGAAGACGACCTGCAGCAGCACGTCGCCCAGCTCCTCGCGCAGTGCCTCACGGTCACCGGTCTCGATGGCCTCCAGCAGCTCGTACGTCTCCTCCAGCGCGTACTTCGCGAGGTCCTCGTGGGTGCGGATGCCGCTCCACGGGCAGGCCACCCGGATCCGGTCCATGACCTGCACCAGATCCAGCAGCCGCGCGCCGGGGAGGTCGTACGAGCCGGGCAGCAGCTCCAGCGCGGGCATCGTCTCCCGGCCGGAGCCGGCGAGCCGGGCCAGCCCGTCGGTGAGGGCGGACTCGCCGTCGGCGGAGGTGAGGACGACGACGCTGCGCCGCCCGGTCGAGCAGAAGTCGACCAGCTCGCGCGCCGTGGCCGAGCCGTGCTCGACCTCGACGCCGGCCTCCCGCAGATACGGCAGCTGCGGGTGGCCGGCGTCGGCGCACAGGACCCGGTCGGCGGCGCGGAGCGCCTGCCAGGCGGGCCAGGACAGCAGCCCCGGGGCGACCCGGTGGCTGGTGGTGAGCAGGACGATGCGGCCAGGTGCGGAGTCGTTCACGCACTCGAGCCTAGGGGACCGGGCCGGGCGGGGCTCACGCCGGGCGCGCGGCCCCCGCCTCGGCTGCGGACCGCAGCCACGGCTCCAGCGCGGTCTTGGCGGTGCCGCGCTTGCCGTCCCACACCCCGTAGCGCGGATTGACGTCGACGTGGAGGGAGTCGGAGGTGCGCATGAGGATCTCGTTGGTGCGGGCGGCGCCGAACTTGCCGTCCAGCTTGGCGCGGACGAGGTCCACGGAGAGGGCCTGGTCGATCTGGTCGGGGGCGATGCCGAGGGCGAGGAACCGGCCCCGCACCGTCGCGGCGCCGCCGTTGGCGGCCTCGACGTCGGCGCGCTGGCGCTGCAGCTCCCGGCGGGTGACGCCGACGCCGTTGTCCTTGCCGGCCTTCTCCACGATCCGGTACTGGATGAGGCGGACCAGCGTGTCCTGGCCGAGCCGGGCGCTGTTCGCCGTCAGCTGCTCGCCCTGGGGGGACGAGCGCTGCGCCTCGCGCACCTCCTCCACCTGCCGCTGCAGCTGCGAGACGGTGATCCGGTCGTCGCCCACGACGGCCGCGGCGCCCGGATGGGCCGTCTGCCCGCAGGCGGTCAGGAGCGGGGCCGCTGCGAGCAGCGCGGCGGCGGTGACGGAGAGCGCGGTCCTTCGGCGGATCATGAAGCCTCCCGGCGGCGGTCGTGCGACGGTGATCGACCTGCGTTGATCGATGGTAGGGAGTCCGGGTGGCCCGGGCCACCGATTCGACCAACGATTCGCGCGGCGCCGGGATGTGCGGGCGGCGCCCTCGAAGCTCAGGCCCTGACCTGCCCGAGCCACTGCAGCGTGTGACGGATCTCCGCCGGGAGCGGGTGGTGGGGGCCGTGCAGCCGCTCGGCGTCGTGCAGGAGGGCGACGAGCGTGTCGTGGGCGGCCTGGCGGTCACCCAGGGAGAGCAGCAGGTGGCCGATGCGGCGGCGGATGTCGAGCGGGGTGACCGGGTCGTCGGGATGGCTCTCGAAGTGCGGCAGGAGCGCGCGGTACTCACCGAGCGCCGCCACGGCTTCGCCGAGCTGTTCCAGGCACTGCGCGGCGTCGTACCGGCAGCGCAGCACCTGCCGGGCCGCGCGCGGGCTGCTCTCGGCGGCGTAGTCCTCGGCGAGCCGGCGCAGCTCGGGCAGCGCGCGCCGGTACTGGCCGTCGTCCATGAGCGTGGCCGCGTACTGCTTGCGCAGCGTGCGCACGACGGTGGAGTGCTCGCCGTGCTCGGCCGCGGCGGCGGGCAGGATCGAGCCCAGGAGGTCCACGGCCTGGGTGATGCCGCCCTGGTCGAGCAGGCGCTTGACCTCTTCCACGGCCTCGGCGACATCGGGGCCGCTGGGCGCGGGCGGCGCGGGGGCGAAGGCCTCGGCCTGCCGGGCACCGGGGACGGTCGCGGACCGCTCGGGCCAGGGGGCGTGCGGCAGCAGGAAGGGGCGCGTGGGGTTCATGGGGCCCAGGGAGCGGGCGGAGCCGGGCGCGGGCAGGAGGGGTGCAAGCGCCTCGTACGCCTCCTGGGCGTCCGCGAGCCGGTGCCCGGGGTCCTTGGCGAGCAGGCGCAGGACGAGCTCTTCGAGCGGCGGGGGCACTTCCGGGCGCAGCTGCCGCAGCGGGACGGGCGGCTCGTACAGATGCCGGTGCAGCACGCCGAGCGCCGTGGACCCGGCGAAGGGGACATTGCCGCTGAGCAGTTCGTGCAGCAGCACGCCCAGGGCGTAGAGGTCGGTGTACGGGCCGACCGCGCCGCCCATGGCCTGCTCCGGCGCCATGTAGGCGGGGCTGCCGATGGGCGAGCCGGTGCGGGTGAGGCGGGTGGTGTCGGCGTCCATGACGGAGGCGACGCCGAGGTCCAGGACGATGACGGAGCCGTCGGGGCGGACCATGACGTTCCGCGGCTTGAGGTCGCGGTGGACGATCGGCACGGCGTGCACCGCGGCGAGCACCGAGCACAGCTGCGCGGCGACCGAGACGGCCCAGGGCCAGGGGTAGGGCTCGTGCTCGGCGAGGTGGTCGGCGAGGTCGGCGCCCTCCACGTACTGCATGACGAGGTAGAGGTCGTCGCCGTCGCTGCCGGCGTCGTGGACGGTGACCAGGCCGCGGTGGTCGACCTGCGCGGTGACCCGGCACTCGCGCACGAAGCGGCGGCGCATCTCGTCGGCGGCGCCGTCGGTGCCGGTCATCCGGTCGGGGCGCAGCAGCTTCACGGCCACGCGCCGGTCCAGGCGGCGGTCGTAGGCGGTCCAGACCTGCCCCATGCCGCCCTGGCCGATGACGGTGGCGAGCTCGTAGCGCCCGGCGATGATGCGACCGTTCACCACTCCTGCTCCTCACGGCGGCCCCGGGCGCCGCCCTTGGGCTCCTTGCGGAGCAGATCACTGAGCTCGTCGAGCTCGGCACGGACTTCGTCGATGCGCTGGGGGGAGCGGGGAGGCCCTTCGGGGCGGCGGTGGCGGCCGATGCGCTGCGGCGGCGGAGGGGAGGGCGGCGAGGGCGGCGGGGGCGGCGCCTGGAACGGAGCGGCGGCCGGCCGGGCCTGCGGACCGGGGTGCGCCTGCGGCATGCGCAGGTAGGAGCGGGTGTCGGCGAAGGGGTCGTCCGCCCGGGGGGCCGGGGGCGCGGGCACCGGAGGAGCAGACGGAGCCGGGGCGAGCTCGGGGGCGAAGACGGGGGATGCCTTGATGGCCTCGGCGAGCGCGGCCTCGTTGCGGGCGACGGCTTCCCGGTGGGAGGCGGCCTGCCGCTCCTCGGCGAGGGCCAGGTCGACGGCGTAACGCGTCTCCAGCTCCCGGTAGTACCGGGAGTCGCACCTGAGGTAGTACCAGATGGAGCCGATGCCGGTGGTGAGCAGGCCGAAGGTGCCCATCTTGTTCGCCGTGGTGGCGGTCCAGGAGCCCTGGATGCAGACCAGGATGACGATCGACAGCACGAGGACGCACCAGAACAAGGCCCAGTCGCGGCCCCTCCTGCGCATGATGGCCACGCGCAGGACCGGCACCCAGGAGCACAGGAGGATCGTGCACAGGGTGATCGCCACCACGACCACCCGCACGGCGATGATCTGTGCTCTGCCGGGTGGGGGCCGGTGCGGTTCGGGGCCGTTCATTCCTCGCTCCTGGAGTGCGCGTATGTGCCCTGAGCCTATATACCGACCAACACAACTCCCCCTTGGTTGCGCACATCAGACGGTGTGACAGGTCACTCAAGTCACGCGGAAAGCGCGGAAGCCCTTATTCCGGACGGACGCTCCCATCCGTCAGCCCGTCGAACAGCCCCTGCACCAGCCGCTCCCCCAGCCGCTCCGCGCTCCTCAGCGCCTCTTCGAACGCGGCCAGCTCGCGGAAGCGGCCGCCGTAGCGCCGCTGGTCGGCCGGGGGCAGCCGGGGCACCTGGAGGCGGCGGACGTCGAGCCGGGTGGCGGTCGAGGCGTAGCTGCTGGCCTGGCGCTGGTTGGCGCTGCCGCGCAGGAAGCCGGCGAGGAACCAGGGGTCGAGGGCGGCGGGGTCGGGGCGCAGTAGGAACAGGCCCCGGCCCAGGGCGGCTCCCGCCGTCTCCTCGTCGATGACGCGGGCCACGGTGACGTCGCCGACGACGGGGACGACGACATCGCCGGCCTCCACCAGGACGGGCTCCTCGGCCGGGCCCTCCGGCAGCGCGCCGGTGGGGCCGCTGCCGGCCTTGACGTCGTAGTCGGTCAGGACCGGCGGGGCGGGAGCGGCGGGATCGGGCGTGGCGCCCGGGCCGCCGGCGCGCAGCACGAGGGCTCCGGCGCGGGCGAGCTCGCCGACGGTGGTGGTGGGCCAGCGGGCCGGATCCCCGGGCTCCGCGGGCGGGGCGGGAGCGAGCTCGTTCGTCCGCCGCAGGGCGGCGCGGAGCCGGTCGTGGACCTCGGCGAGCCCGGCCGCGCCGCTGCCGGCGGCGGGCGGCGGCAGGTGGCGGGCGGGGGCGAGGTCGACGTCGTCGTCGAGGAGGTCGATGACGGGGAGCGAGCGGCAGCGGCCCGGCTTCTCCTCGACGGTGCCGTGCCGCTCGAACTCCTCCCAGGCGCCGAGGACCTCGGTGCGGACGGTCTGCCAGGGCAGCTTGTCCCGCCCGGCGGGGGCCAGGTCGGCTGTCTCGGCGAGCAGGACGTGCGGGGTGGGCGAGGACTGGGCGCCGGGCCGGCGCAGCACCCACACGTGCAGCGGGATGTTGTAGGGCGGGGCGGCGCCCGTGGGCAGGGCGATGACCGCGCGCAGGGCGCCGCGGCGCAGGAGGTCGGCGCGGATGCGGCGGCCGGAGCGGCGGGAAGCCGCTGCGGGCGGCATGAGCAGGACGGCGGTGCCGCCGTCGCGCAGCCGGGCCAGGGCGTGCTGCACCCAGGCGAGCTCCGACTCGGTGCGGGCGGGGAAGCCGTACTCCCAGCGCGGGTCGTAGGCGAGCTCCTCGTGACCCCAGTTGCGCTCGTTGAACGGGGGGTGGCACAGGACCGTGTCGGCCCCGGCGTCCGGGAAGGCGTCGGCGCGGAGGCTGTCCGCCGCGTGGACCCGGACCCGGGCGTCGCTGTGCAGGGCGAGGCGCAGGGCGGTGAGGGCCGCGAGGTCGGGATCGCTCTCCTGCCCGAGGAGGGTGGGCGCGGGGGCGGCCGTGCCGGGTGCGACCGCGTGGAGCAGGCCGCCGGTGCCGCAGGCGGGGTCGAGGACGGTGCGCGGCCGGTGCCGCTCGGCGGGGCCGCCCTCGCCCAGGGCGGCCATCAGCTCCGCCGGGCCGGGCGGGGTGAGCGTGTACTGCCGGGGGTTGGCGTCGAGGTGGCGGTCCAGGAGGAAGGCGTAGACGTGGGCGGCGCCGCGCGCGGAGGCCAGCTCGGCGGCGCCGCGCAGCAGGGCGGAGGAGACGGCCAGCTCGGCGGCGGTGGGGATGCCGACGGGGTGGTGCGGCCCGAGGCGGGCGGCGAGCGCGGACTCCAGGGCCGTGGGCAGCTCTTCGGTGAGGCGGAGATCGCCGAGCGCGGCCAGCTCCAGCCAGGCGGCGGGCCGGTCGCGGACGAGGAGGAGGACGGAGCCGGCGTAGCGCAGGGCGGTCGCGGCGCCGGCGGGGTGGCCCGCGACCTGCTGCCAGACCCGCTCGCGCAGCGGGACCTCGGCGAGCTTGCCCTGGTGGCGCAGCCACTGCTCGACATCCCCGAGAGCGAACGTGGGGCTGGACTCGCTGCCCCCTATGGGCTGAGGGAAATCGGGGTGGCGCCTGCGCCAGTTACTGACCGCCGCGCGTCCCACTCCGGCCAGCCGGGCGATCCCGGCCGCGGTCACCTCTGCTGCGCTCTCCGGCACCTGGCTCCCCTCTCCGGGGCTCATCCCCGCCTGGGCGGAGCGGACCCTCCTCGTCCTTCGCTGTGGTGCCGAGCATACCCGTGAACCATGAGCAGACCCCTTCACAGCCGTGAACTCACTGGATCGCGTGAACATGGTTGACCCGGTTCACAAGCTCTGCTGTGATTGACGCGTCGGTTCGAGAAAGATTCCCCGCCGAAAGGTGTCAGTCATGTCTCAGCACTCCCAGCCCAAGCAGCGGAACTGGTTCGCGCGGCACAAGGTCCTCACGGCCGCGGGCGCCCTCGTGGTGATCGTCGGCATCGGCGCCATGACCGGCGGGGGCGACGGCGACGGCGACGGCAAGCCCTCCGCCACCGGCCGCGGCGCGGAGAAGAAGGACAAGGCCACGGGGCAGGACGGCACGGAAGGGGAGAAGGCCTCGAAGGGCGGGATCAGAGGGAGCGGCACCTACCAGGTGGGTGCCGACATCAAGCCCGGCACCTACCGCTCCGTCGGCAACAAGCTCGGGTGCTACTGGGAGCGCGCCAAGGACTCCAGCGGCGAGGCCGACGCCATCCTCGCGAACGACAACGTCGTCGGTGCGTCGTACGTGACGGTCAAGGCCGAGGACAAGGTCTTCAAGACGCAGGGCTGCAAGAGCTGGGAGCCGGTCGCCGACGGCCGGGCCGGCGGCAGCCCGAAGACGGAGATGTCCGGCAACGGCATGTACAAGGTCGGGGTGGACATAGCCCCCGGCACCTACAAGTCCACCGGCAACAAGCAGGACGCCTGCTATTGGGAGCGCGCCAAGGACGCCCTGCACGAGAGCGCCGAATCGATCATCGCCAACGAGAACGTGACCGGCAGCGCCCTGGTGACCATCGCCCCCGGCGACGCCTACTTCAAGACGGCCGGCTGTGCGGACTGGAAGAAGACGGGCTGAACGCACGGGTTCCGAGAGAAGAACGACACATTCCAGCCGAACCGCCCAGGGAGACCGTTCGTCTCTCGGAAAGGGAGCCGGGCGCCGGAGAGGCTCCGCGTATCTTTTCCGACAGTCATCCCGTAGTCGTCCCCCGCCCCCGGAACAAAGGACTCCCTCATGGACTCGGCCGCCGCCACCGTTCCCGCACCGGGCGGACCCGCGGCCGAGGCAGCGCCCGGCGCCCGGCCCCGCGCCGCGGCCCTCCGGGCCCCGCACCGGGATCCCTACCTGCTCGCCGGCGTCCTCTTCGTCCTCTACGCCGCGCTGTCCGTGTGCCGGCACCGCCGCATGCTCACCATGTCCTGGGACCTCGGCATCTTCGAGCAGGCCATCCGTGGATACGCCCACCTCCAGGCGCCCATAGCCGACCTCAAGGGCCCCGGCACCAACATCCTCGGCGACCACTTCAGCCCGGTCACCGCGCTCCTCGCCCCCTTCTACCGGCTCTTCCCCGGCCCGGTCACTCTGCTCGTCGCCCAGGCCGCGCTCTTCGCCCTGTCCGCGATACCGGTCGCCCGGCTCGCCGCCGGGCTCCTCGGCCGCAAGCGCGGACTGGCCGTAGGAATCGCCTACGGGCTGTCGTGGGGCGTGCAGCGCGCGGTCGACTTCGACTTCCACGAGATCGCCTTCGCGATGCCGCTGCTCGCGTTCTCCCTCGAAGCGGTGGTGCGCGGGCGCTGGCGGGCCGCGGTCTGGTGGGCCGCGCCCCTGGTCCTGGTCAAGGAGGACCTGGGCATCACCGCGGCGGCCATCGGCGTCGTCCTCCTGATCCGGCTGCGCGGCGCGAAGGCCCGCGGCGAAGGCGTCCCGCAGAGCGCGACCCCGCTCGCCGCCGGCCTGGTGGCCTTCGGCCTGGCGGCCGCCGCGATCACCTTCGGGCTGATCATCCCCGCCTTCAACACCAGCGGCGCCTACGACTACTGGGACAAGCTCGACGGCGGCGCCGGCCCCTCGCCCACCATCCCCGCCGACACCGCGATACGCACCCTGCTGTGGATCCTGCTGCCCACCACCGGGCTGCTGGCCCTGCGCTCGCCCGTCCTGATCGCCGCCCTGCCCACCCTCGCGTGGCGGTTCGCCTCCCACGACGACCACTACTGGGGCACCGACTGGCACTACAACGCCGTCCTGATGCCCGTCGTGTTCATCGCGCTCACCGACGCCGTGCACCGGGCCCGCGAGAACCGCCGACCGTGGCTGCGCTCCTACGCCCACCACCTGCCCGGCGCGGTCCTCGCCGCCTCGCTGGCCCTGACCGCCTCCATGCCCCTCTACGGCCTGACCGAGGCCGGCACCTACCGCGTCCCGGAGAGCGTCCGCGCCGCCGAGCAGCTCCTGGGCCGCATCCCGGACGACGCGACGGTCGAGGCCGACATCGTCCCGATAAGCCGCCTCGCCGGCCGGTGCAGGGTCTTCTGGATCGGCGACACCCGCGGCATCACACCGGACTACCTCGCCCTGCGGCTGGCCGACGGCAAGACACCGGAAGACCTCGTCGCGGACGGGGAGCGCCTGCACCCCGGCGTGCGGTACGTCTTCCTGGGGGGCGAGGGAGGCTACGGCGTGCTCAAGAGGGCGGGGTCGGGGGCGGCCGCGTCCTAGCGCGGCCGGCGCCCCCGGGCCCCGGACTCCGGACTCCGGACTCCTACGAGCCCAGGATCGTCGTCAGGAACTCGCCGGTCCACGCCAGCAGCTCCCGCCCCACCAGCGGCTTGCCGCCGATCTGACGCGTCGCCGGGCGGGGCACCAGGATCTGCTTCGTGGCCGGCTTCATGACCGTGCGCGGGTAGAGGCGCTTCAGACGCAGCTCCTGGGACTCGCGCAGCTCCACGGGGCCGAAGCGCACGTTGGAGCCCTGCAGGGTGATGTCGGAGACGCCGCAGGCACGGGCGAGCATGCGCAGGCCCGCCACCAGCAGCAGGTTCTCCACGGGCTCGGGCAGCTTGCCGTAGCGGTCGGTGAGCTCCTCGCGGACGGCCCGGATGTCCTCCTCGCTGTTCGCGGAGGCGATGGCGCGGTAGGCCTGCAGGCGCAGCCGCTCGCCCGGTGCGTAGTCGTGCGGGACGTGGGCGTCGACGGGCAGTTCGATCTTCACCTCCAGCGGCGCCTCCGGCTGCTCCTCGCCGCCCTCCAGGGAGGCCCGGTAGTCGGCGACGGCCTCGCCGACCATGCGGATGTAGAGGTCGAAGCCGACGCCCGCGATGTGGCCGGACTGCTCGCCGCCGAGCAGGTTGCCCGCGCCGCGGATCTCCAGGTCCTTCATCGCCACGTACATGCCGGCGCCCATCTCGGTGTGCTGAGCGATGGTGGCGAGCCGCTCGTGGGCGGTCTCCGTAAGCGGCTTCTCCGGCGGGTAGAGGAAGTAGGCGTAGCCGCGCTCGCGGCTGCGGCCGACGCGCCCGCGCAGCTGGTGCAGCTGCGACAGGCCGAAGTTGTCGCCGCGCTCGACGATCAGCGTGTTGGCGTTGGAGATGTCGATGCCGGATTCCACGATCGTCGTGGAGACCAGCACGTCGAACTTCTTCTCCCAGAAGTCGACGACGACCTGCTCCAGCCGGCTCTCGCCCATCTGGCCGTGCGCCGTCTGGATCCGCGCCTCGGGGACGATCTCGCGCAGCCGCGCGGCCGCCCGGTCGATGGACTCGACCCGGTTGTGGATGTAGAAGACCTGGCCCTCGCGCAGCAGCTCGCGGCGGATCGCGGCGCCGATCTGCTTCTGGTCGTACGGCCCGACGAAGGTCAGCACCGGGTGGCGCTCCTCCGGCGGGGTGGTGATCGTCGACATCTCGCGGATGCCGGTGACGGCCATCTCCAGGGTGCGCGGAATGGGCGTGGCGGACATCGTCAGGACGTCGACGTTCGCCCGCAGCTTCTTCAGCTGCTCCTTGTGCTCGACGCCGAAGCGCTGCTCCTCGTCGACGATGACGAGGCCCAGGTCCTTGAACTTCGTCTCGGACGAGAAGAGGCGGTGCGTGCCGATGACGATGTCGACCGAGCCGTCGCGCAGGCCCTCCAGGACGGCCTTGGCCTCGCTGTCCGTCTGGAAGCGGGACAGGGCCTTCGTCACCACGGGGAACTGGGCGTAGCGCTCGGAGAACGTGCCGAAGTGCTGCTGCACCAGCAGTGTCGTCGGCACGAGCACCGCCACCTGCTTGCCGTCCTGCACGGCCTTGAAGGCGGCGCGGACCGCGATCTCCGTCTTGCCGTAGCCGACGTCGCCGCAGATCAGGCGGTCCATGGGGACGGACTTCTCCATGTCCTCCTTGACCTCGGCGATGGTGGTGAGCTGGTCGGGCGTCTCCGCGTAGGGGAAGGCGTCCTCCAGCTCCCGCTGCCAGGGGGTGTCGGCGCCGAAGGAGTGGCCGGGCGCGGCCATGCGCGCGGAGTAGAGCTTGATCAGGTCGGCGGCGATCTCCTTGACGGCCTTCTTGGCGCGCGCCTTGGTCTTCGTCCAGTCCGCGCCGCCGAGGCGGTGCAGGGTCGGGGCCTCGCCGCCGACGTACTTGGTGACCTGTTCCAGCTGGTCGGTGGGGATGTAGAGGCGGTCGCCGGGCTGGCCGCGCTTGGCGGGCGCGTACTCCACGAGGAGGTACTCGCGGGTGGCGCCCTGGACGGTGCGCTGCACCATCTCGATGTAGCGGCCGACGCCGTGCTGCTCGTGGACGATGTAGTCGCCGGCCTGAAGGGTCAGCGGGTCGATCGTCTTGCGGCGGCGGGCCGGCATGCGGCCCATGTCCTTGCTGGCGGACTTCTGGCCCGACAGGTCCGTCTCGGTCAGGACGGCGACCTTCAGGCCGGGGTCGACGAAGCCGTTGTCGATGCTGCCGCACGAGACGTGGACGACCGACGGGGACAGCTCGGCCACGTCGGCGTCCAGGCGGGCGGGGATGCCCTCGCCGCCCAGGACCTCGACCGTACGGGCCGCCGGGCCGTGGCCCTCCGTGACGAAGACGGTGCGCCAGCCGTCGGCCAGCCAGCCCTTGGTGTCGGCCAGGGCGCGGGCGGTGTCGCCGCGGTAGGTCTCGGGGGCGTGCATGCCCAGCTTCAGGGTGTCGCCGTCGAGCTCCTCGTCCGCGGCGAAGGGGCTCACCGACCACCACATCTGGCCGAGCTCGCGGGCGCGGTCGCGGACGTCCGCGATGCCCCACAGCGAGGCGGCGTCCACGTCGATCGGGGCCTCCCCGCCGCCGGCCGTCGCGGCCCAGGACGCCTGCAGGAACTCCTGGCTCGTGGCCACCAGGTCCGCGGCGCGGGTGCGCACGCGCTCCGGGTCGCACACGACCGTCATCGCGCCGGCCGGGAGCACGTCGAGCAGCAGCTCCATCTCGTCCACCAGGACCGGGGCGAGGGACTCCATGCCCTCCACCGCGATGCCCTCGGCGATCTTGGAGAGGAGCTCGCCGAGCTCCGGGTGCTCCTCCGCGAGCGCTGCCGCCCGCTCCCGCACGTCCTCCGTCAGCAGCAGCTCGCGGCAGGGCGGCGCCCACAGGCCGTGCTCGGCGACCTCCAGGGAGCGCTGGTCGGCCACCTTGAAGTAGCGGATCTCCTCGACCTCGTCGCCCCAGAACTCCACGCGGAGCGGGTGCTCCTCGGTCGGCGGGAAGACGTCGAGGATGCCGCCACGGACGGCGAACTCGCCGCGCTTCTCCACCAGTTCGACGCGGGCGTACGCGGCGGCGGCCAGCGCGTCCACGATCTCTTCCAGGTCGGCGCTCTGCCCGCTGCGCAAGCTGACCGGCTCCAGATCGCCGAGCCCCTTGACCTGCGGCTGCAGCACGGACCGCACGGGCGCGACGACCACGCTGACCGGCCCCGCGGCCGGGTCGTCCTTGCTGGGGTGCGCGAGGCGGCGCAGCACGGCCAGACGACGCCCGACGGTGTCCGAACGCGGCGAGAGCCGCTCGTGCGGCAGCGTCTCCCACGCCGGGAACTCCACCACCCCGTCCGGCGGCAGCAGCGACCGCAGCGCCGCCGCCAGGTCCTCCGCCTCCCGGCCGGTGGCCGTCACGGCCAGCACGGGGCGCCCTCCGTCGCGCGCGAGCGCGGCGATCGCGAAGGGCCGGGCGGCGGGCGGGCCGACGAGGTCGACGTGCGGCCGGTTCCCGTCGGCCGCGGCCTTCACCGCTTCGGCGAGCGCCGGATCATTGACGACGGCGTCGAGCAGACCGTGCAGGCTCATGAAGGCTTTCCCGTCCCGGGGGTGGACAACGCGAACGGCCCGACGCGGGACTTTCGAGCCGTGCCGGGGGTCTCCAGACTACGACGCCGCACCGACACGGGCCTCTGGACGGCGCTACGGCACCACGGGGCACTTCGAGTCTCCCCGCGTGCCTGCGATTCTCCCCGTGGGCCTGCGATCCGAAGCCCTTGATGTGGCAATGCCAGAATGCCGATCATGAGCGACCGTCGGCCCGAAGAGTCCCCGCAACCCCAGGAGGCCGCGCCTCCCGAGCCCGTCGACGCCCCCGAGCCGACGAAGGCGGCGGATGCGGACTCCGGTACGGATTCGGCGGACGCGCCGGAACCCACGGACGCACGCGATACGGACGCAGAGCAGGTGGACGACGCGCCCGAGCCGACGGCTGCAGAGGAAGCCGACAGCGCACCGGAGAAGGGCGACGCGCCGGAGCCGGAGGCCGCCGAGCAGCCTGACACCGAGGCCCCGGAACCGGAGAGCGCAGACGGTTCGGACTCCGGCACGGGCCCGGCGGACGCCCCGGCGCCGGAGGACGCACGCGACGCGGACACCGAGCAGACGGACGACGCTCCGGAACCGACGGACGCGGAGCAAGCCGACAGCGCACCGGAGAAGACCGAGGCCCCGGAACCGGAAGCCGAGCAGCCGGACGCCGACGCCGCGGAATCGGCAAACGCTGAGAACGCAGACCCGGAGACAGGCTCGGCAGGCGCGCAGGAAACGGATGCCGAGCAGGCAGATGACGCCCCGGAACCGGAAGCCGAAGAGGAAACCGCCACCCCGGAGCCGGAGGCCGAGGAGGCCGACGCCGACGCCCCGGAACCCACAGCCACGGCGGATGCGGACTCCGAAACAGGCCCGGACGCGCACGACGCGAGCACCGAGCAGACAGACGACGCTCCCGACCCGGCGGCCGCGGAGGGCTCCGGCGACGCGGAGGCGGAAGGGGCCGATGCCCCTGCGAAGGCCCCGGCGACGGAGGAGCGGGCCGAGGCGCAGGACGCCGTACCCCCTGAGCAGACGGAAGGCCCGTCCGGCACCCCGGAGTCAGGCGATGGGCGGGCGAGCGACGGTTCGGGGGACGAGGCTCCCGACCCCTGGGAGGCTCCGCCCTCCGACAGCGCGGACGACGCTACGCAACCGCATGAATCGGCAGACGAACTGTACGAATTCGACATGGTCCGCGACCCCGGACCTTTGGCCGAAGCAGACGACCGGCCGGCCCTCAATTTCGCGGGCGGTCGATACAATGAAGTGACTTTGACCGAGCCGACGACCCTTTACCGCGCGGGCGAGCACGGCAAGGAGTTCGGTAAGTGGTTCACTCGTGAAGCACCCTCGTCGGTCGCCCACGTACGCATCGACACAGCGGTGCGTCCTATATGGACCAACGCCGATGGAGAATTTACCGGACAGTCGCCCATCGACACGGTGCACGCGTTGGAGTTCCCAGCCGGAACCGAGGTCTACGCGGGCCCTGTCGCCAACCAGGGCGGTGTCTATGTGGGCGGCAACGTTGAGCAGATATTCATTCCAAAACCCTGGGAGATAGAGGGAGTGAAAATCTTGGGATCGGAGCCTTTGCGATGACACCGCGCACACCCGAGTCGCGCCGCCAACAGGCCATCACCCTTGTCGAGCAAGTCGCGGAGATCGTGTATCGGGAAGGCCGGCGATACCCCGCCTTTTTCTATCTGACGCTCTTGGAGGCCCGCGACATCCTTGCCGACCCGGAGGAGAGCGACGCGGAGACGGTGCTGACGGACGCGGCCGAGAGGTTCAAGAAGCTTTACGCGACGCCGCGTCAAAACTTCTCCGAATTCTACATCCACAGTGATGACCCGCAGCAGCGCGTAACAGAAAACAAGAAATTCAGCGAACTGGTGGACGAGCTCCGTTCAACGCTTCATGATTCAAATCAACAGAACAAATAACCGACCGGAGTTTCCCCTATATGTTTCCCGCCAACAAGCTCGAAGAGACGCTGGCTGCAGCAAAAGCCGGCTCGACCCCCGCTGGGGACATTCTGAAGGCACTCGCCACGGCCGACCTGTGGATGCCGCTCCCGGAAGCCCCTGGCGGTGACCAGGGAACACGGCTGCCGATCGTTGTGATCGACGGTCAGCCGCATGTCGCCGTCTACACCTCCGCGGAGCAGCTCAAGCTGAACGCGGGCGACGTGGCGCACGCGGTGATGGGCGCCCGGGAACTGATCGGCTCACTCCCGCAGGAGCTCGGGCTTGCGCTCAACCCCGGTGGCGAGGTCGGGCTGCCCATTCACGCCGTCGGCGTACAGGCCGTACGCGACGGCGGCCGGAAGACGGTGCGCGCCGGCGAGAGCATCCGGCTCGGGGAGCCTGCGGAAGAGCCCGGGGCACTGCTCGCATCGCTGCGCCGGGCCTTCGGCGCGGTTCCCGCGGTTTCGTCGGCCAGGCGGGCTCTCGTGCAGGTGGGAAACCAGCACCCCGGATTGCTGATCGGCGTTACCGTCAGCGGTGCGGCCGGGGAATCGCGTGACGCCGTTCTCGCAGCCGTTTCGCAGGCCGTCTCGGAGGAGCCGGTGCCCTTCACGGTGGATACGGTCTTCCTCGGAAATCCGAACGATCAGACGTCGGTGTGGATGACGGCCAACGTCGAGCCTTTCTACGTCGCCTGACGGCGCATCGGCCGTCGCGCCGCCGCAGCACGGCCAGGCGGCGGCCGGCGTGTGTCGCGACCTACGACGAGGCGGGCCCGATCGCCGCGCCTCTCGCCGTACCACCACAGGGCCCGCTGAGTGACGCGCCCCACGCCGAGCGCCGAAAAGCCCGGCCCGGACGTGCACCCCCGTGGCGCGTCCGGGCCGGGCCCTGGCGGGGTGGCCCGGGGGGCGCCCCGCCGCCGCCCCCGTAGGGGCAGCGGTCTGCTAGTCCGTGGCGATGGCGTTCAGGACGTTCATCCGGCCCGCGCGGAACGCCGGGACGAGGGCGGCGAGCAGGCCCACCACCGCCGAGCCCAGGAAGACCGCGGTGATCGTCGGCCAGGGGATGTCCAGGACGCCGAGGCCCTGGAGGGCCAGGAGCTTCTGGGACGTGGTGCCCCAGGCCATGCCGAGGCCGAGGCCGAGCAGGGCGCCGAAGAGGGCGATGACCACCGACTCCAGGCGGATCATGCGGCGCATCTGGCGGCGCGAGAGGCCGATGGCCCGCAGCAGGCCGATCTCCCGGGTGCGCTCGACGACCGACAGGGCCAGGGTGTTCACGACGCCCAGGACCGCGACGATGATCGCGAGGGCCAGCAGGCCGTAGATCATGTTGAGCAGCTGGCCGACCTGGTCCTGGATGAGCTTCTTGTAGTCGGACTGGTCACGGACCTTGACCTGCGGGTACTCCTCGACCGACGCCTTGAGCGCGGCGGCGGCCTCCTTCGTCTGACCGTCGGTGGCCTTGGCGAGGACCATGAAGTCCAGCGGCATCTTGTCGGCCGGGAGGTAGCTGCGCGCGGTGGCGATGTTGGTGTACATCGCGCCCTGGTCGATGCTGGTGTCGTCCGAGGTGATCGCCTTGACGGTCAGCTGGGCCGTCCGGCCGTCGACCATGGCGACCTTCAGCCGGTCGCCCAGCTTGATGCCGTGGTCCTTGGCGAAGCCCTCGGGCACGGACATGGCGTCCTTGGCGTAGGCGTCCTTGAGGTTGCCCTTGACCGTCTCGGCGCGCACGTCGTCGGCGTAGGTGGGCGTGACGGCGGACAGCCGCTGGGTGGCGCTCTTGCCGTCCGGAGTGGTGATCTTCGCGTTGACGATCGTGTACTCCGTGACGTGCTCGACGTGACCGGCGGACTTGATCGCCTTGACGACGGCCGGGCTCAGTGGCTGCTGGTTCTCGGTCTGGACGATGAAGTCCGCGCCCACCGACTTGTCGAGCTGGTCCGTGGCCGAGGCGACCATGGAGGAGCCGACCACCGACAGGGCGGCGACCAGCGCGAGGCCGATCATCAGCGCCGAGGCGGTGGCGCCCGTACGGCGCGGGTTGCGCAGCGCGTTGCGCTCGGCGAGCCGGCCGACCGGCCCGAAGACCCGCAGCACGACCGCGCTGATGACGCGGACCACGAAGCCCGCCAGCAGGGGGCCGACGACCACGAAGCCGACGAGCGTGAGCAGCACGCCCAGGCCCAGCATCCCCGAGCCCGCCTTGGCGTCGCCGGACTTCGCGGCGGCGAGCAGCGCCGCCCCGCCCGCGGCCGTCAGCAGCAGGCCGATCGTGGCCCGCACCTTGCCCGTCTTGCCGTCGGCGGGGGTGCCCGCGTCGCGCAGGGCGGCCATCGGGGAGATCTTCCCGGCCCGGCGCGCCGGGAGGTAGGCGGCGAGGACGGTGACGACCACGCCGATCGCGAGGCCGACGACGGGCGTCGTGGCCTTGATCGTGAGCTCGCCCATGTCGAGCTTCATGCCCATGGAGCCCATGAGCTCCATCAGGCCCACGGCGAGGGCGACGCCGCCGCCGATGCCCAGGACCGAGCCGACGACGCCGAGCAGCAGCGCCTCCACCAGCACCGAGCGGTTGACCTGCCGGCGGCTGGAGCCGATGGCCCGCATCAGGCCGATCTCACGGGTGCGCTGGGCGACCAGCATGGAGAAGGTGTTGACGATGAGGAAGATGCCCACGAGGACGGCGATGCCGGCGAAGCCGAGCAGCGCGTACTTCATGACGTTCAGGAAGGAACCGACGTCCTTCTTGTTCTCTTCCTTGCTCTCGGCGGCGGTCCGCAGGGCGTAGTCGCCGGCGGAGGAGCCGAGGGCGGCGGAGACCCGCTCCTTGAGCTGCTCGTCGCTGACGCCGGAGGCGGCGGTCAGCCCGTAGCCGCTGAACTCGTCCGTGCTGCCGAGGAGCTTCGCCTGGGCGGTCGGGGTGTCGAAGTAGAAGACGGCCGCGCCGGGGTTCGTGGTCTTGTACGTGGCGATGCCGACGACCTTGACGGTGAAGTCGCCCGGGGCGGCGATCACGCGAAGCGTGTCGCCCGTCTTCACGCCGTGCTTGTCGGCGGTGTCGGAGTCGAGGACGGCCTCGGCCGGGCCGTGCGGCTCGTGGCCGCTGGTGATCTCGACGGACTTCTTCTGGCTCTCGTCCCAGTTGGTGCCCACGGTGGGGGCGCCGGAGGTGGGGCTGAGGCTCTTCTTCTTGCTGTCGACGACGGTCAGCTGCTGGCTGGCGGCCGACGGCTCGACCTTGGCCACGCCCTCGACCTTGGCGAGCTTCTCCCGCATCGAGGCCGGGACGGTGGCCGGCTTGCCGGTCTGCTGGGCGTCGTCGTTCTTCTTCGGGCCGACGGAGACGTCGGAGGCGACGTTGGCGAAGAGCTTGTCGAACGTGGCGTTCATGGTGTCGGTGAAGACGAGCGTGCCGCACACGAACGCGACCGAGAGCAGGACCGCGACGGCGGAGAGCGCCATGCGGCCCTTGTGCGCGAGGAAGTTGCGCAGGGAGGTCTTGAGGACGGTCACGACACCCGTCCCCGCGCGTCGAAGTTCTTCATGCGCTCCAGCACCGCGTCGGCGGTGGGGCTGTACATCTCGTCCACGATCCGGCCGTCGGCGAGGTAGAGCACGCGGTCGGCGTAGGACGCGGCGACGGGGTCGTGGGTGACCATGACGATGGTCTGGCCCAGTTCGTCCACGGAGCGGCGCAGGAAGCCCAGCACCTCGGCGCCGGCGCGCGAGTCGAGGTTTCCGGTCGGCTCGTCACCGAAGATGATCTCGGGGCGGGCGGCGAGGGCGCGGGCCACGGCGACGCGCTGCTGCTGGCCGCCGGAGAGCTGGTTGGGGCGGTGCTTGAGGCGCCCGGCGAGGCCGACGGTCTCCACGACGCGGTCCAGCCACGCCTTGTCCGGCTTGCGGCCCGCGATGTCCATGGGGAGCGTGATGTTCTCGATCGCGTTGAGCGTCGGGAGCAGGTTGAACGCCTGGAAGATGAAGCCGATGCGGTCGCGGCGGAGCCGGGTGAGCTTCTTGTCCTTGAGGCCGGTTATCTCGGTCTCGTCGATGAAGATCTGGCCGGACGTGACGGTGTCGAGGCCCGCCAGGCAGTGCATCAGGGTCGACTTGCCGGAGCCGGAGGGGCCCATGATGGCCGTGAACTGCCCGCGGGCGATGTCCACGTCCACGTGGTCGAGGGCGGTGACGCGGGTCTCGCCGGACCCGTACGCCTTGACGACCTGGCGGGCCCTCGCCGCGACGGCCGCATGTCCTCCACTGCCCCCGGTCCTGGGAATCGATACAGCCGTTGTCACGGTGGGTCTCCTATGCATGCTCACTTGGGGGGTACGGTCCACAGCCTGCTGGACGGCGGGGGCCGGCGGCGATGGTGCTCGTCCGTGTATCCGTGGTGGGGCTAGCCCCACCACCGCTCTCCGGCAGCCCTCGAAAAGGCTAGGCAGCGGCGGGCTCCTGCTCCTCCCCCTGCGGGACGAACCGGGCGGCGGGACGAGCAGGAGAAAAGCCGGGAACGACCCCTAGGGGATACGGGGTTGCCGACGCCGTCCTTCTCGGGGTTGCCGCGACCGTCTTTCTCGCGGTCGACGGACCTCGAGCATGCACCCTCCCGTTACGTAAGGCTCAAGTGAGACCCTGACCGACGGATACGTGCAAGGGGAAACGACCTTGGGGGCGGCATGGGCGGCGACATGGGCGGCGGCACGAGCGGCTGGGGTAGCAGGGGCGGGACAGGCGGGACGGGCAGCGGGGACGGCGGGAGCGGCGGGAGCGGCGGCACGGACAGCGGCCCGCCCGGGGCGGACGGCGGCCCACCGGGAGCCGAGGGCTGCGGACCCGGAGCGGAGGGCCTCGCACCGAAGGCGGAGGCGGAGGCGGAGGCGGAGATACCG
Organism: Streptomyces sp. URMC 124; assembly: GCF_051386455.1. Taxonomy (NCBI): domain Bacteria; kingdom Bacillati; phylum Actinomycetota; class Actinomycetes; order Kitasatosporales; family Streptomycetaceae; genus Streptomyces; species Streptomyces sp. URMC 124. The sequence continues at coordinate 8,445 of NZ_JBPQTS010000094.1, read as the reverse complement.
CACGCGCCGGCGTCCGGCGGCGCCCGCCGCGGGCCCGTCGTCGCCGCGCTCATGCTCGCCATGGCGCTCGCCGCCCTCGACGGGACCGTCGTCTCCACGGCCGTCCCCCAGATCGTCGCGGACCTCGGCGGCTTCACCGTCTTCTCCTGGCTCTTCTCGGGCTACCTCCTCGCCGTCACCGTCACCCTCCCCGTCTACGGCAAGCTCTCCGACACCTTCGGCCGCAAGCCCGTGCTCCTGGCGGGGATCGTCCTCTTCCTGCTCGGCTCGGCCCTGTGCGCCGCCGCCTGGAGCATGCCCGCGCTGATCGCCTTCCGCGTCCTGCAGGGCCTCGGCGGCGGTGCCCTGCAGGGCACCGTGCAGACGATCGCCGCCGACCTCTACCCCCTCAAGGAGCGCCCCAAGATCCAGGCCAGGCTGTCGACGGTCTGGGCCACCGCCGCGGTGGCCGGGCCGGCGCTCGGCGGCGTGCTCGCCGGGTACGCCGACTGGCGCTGGATCTTCCTCGTCAACCTGCCGGTCGGCGCGGTCGCCCTCTGGCTGGTCAAGCGCCACCTCCACGAACCCGTTTCCGCCGCCCACGCGCGCCAGCGCGCGCGTGTCGACTGGCCCGGCGCGCTCGGCGTCTTCGCCTGCGGCGGACTGCTGCTCTGCGCGCTCGTGCAGGGCGGCGTCGCCTGGCCCTGGCTCTCACCGCCCTCCCTCGCGCTCTTCGCGGGCAGCGCGGTGTGCGCGGGCGTGACCGCAGCCGTCGAGCGGCGCGCCGCCGAGCCGGTCATTCCCGGCTGGGTCTGGCGCCGCCGCTCCATCTGCGCCGTCAACCTCTCCTTCGGCGCGCTCGGGCTCCTGATCATCGCGCCGACCGTCTTCCTGCCGACGTACGCGCAGGCCGTCCTCGGCCTCGGGCCGATCGCCGCCGGGCTCGTGCTGTCCGTGATGACGCTGAGCTGGCCGATCTCCGCCGCCCTGAGCAGCCACGTCTACAACCGGATCGGGTTCCGCAGCTGCGCGGCCCTCGGCATCGGCCTCGCCGCGCTGATCCTGCTGTCGTTCCCGCTCCTGCCGCATCCGGGAGCACCCTGGCAGCCGGCGCTGGTGATGCTGGCGCTCGGGGCGGCCCTCGGCCTGTTCCAGCTCCCGCTGATCGTGGGCGTGCAGTCGTCGGTGGGCTGGGCGGAGCGCGGCACCGCCACCGCGTCCGTGCTCTTCTGCCGGCAGGTCGGGCAGAGCGTGGGGGCGGCGCTCTTCGGGGCCGTCGCCAACGGCACGCTCGCCGCGCGCCTCGCGGACGCCCCGGCCTCCGTACGGCCCGGGCTGCCCGCGGACCTCGACTCCGTATCGCGCGCCCTGGAGCACGCGAGCACGTCGCTCACGACGGAAGCGGCCGGATATCTCCGGCAAGCCGTCTCCGCGGCGGTCGACCACGTCTACCTGGGGGCCGCCGGTGCGGCCGGGCTGGCCCTGCTCGCCCTTCTGACCCTGGCGCCACGGCACTTCCCGGTGCACGCGGGGGACTCCCCTGCAGAATCCGCCACGGACAAATACCAGGAAACGGGCAAAGGGGCGGGAGTTGAGGGGGAACGAAGGGCGAATAATACGTGAAGGCGGGCCCCCGGCAAGACAATTGGGGCCACAGGGAATTAGTGTTCGGGGTTATGGCCGAGGGGGGAAGTCGTGCACCCTCTTCGCACGGGCCGCAGGTCTCCGAAGGAAGCAGCATCGTGAAGATACTCCCTACGCGCGCTGCCAGCGTCTCCCGGCAGGGTCTGTGCACGGCCCTGCTCGTAGCCAGCCTCACGGCAGCGGTCGGCGTCAGCCCCGCGCACAACACCGCGGACTCGGACGACCCCACCAAGGACCCCAAGAACCCTCAGGGCATGCCGCACGGCACCCCGAACCTCACGCTGCCCGACCTCAGACCCAAGGGCCCCGGCGGCCTGCCCGGCGCCCACGGCGACGGCAAGGGCGACGGCAAGGACGCCGCCACCGGCATCCCGGCGACCGCCCTCGACGCCTACCGCAAGGCCGCCCAGCGCGCCGCCGCCGACCTGCCCGGCTGCCACATGCCCTGGGAGCTCATAGCCGGCATCGGCACCGTGGAGACCCACCACGGGACGTACAACGGCACCCGCGTGACGGCCGACGGCACCACGGACAAGCCCATCATCGGCCCGCAGCTCAACGGCAACAACTTCGCCAAGGTCATGGACACCGACGGCGGCGCCCTCGACGGCGACAAGGTCTTCGACAGGGCTGTCGGCCCCACGCAGTTCCTTCCGTCCACCTGGGCGCTCTACGGCGCCGACGGCAACGGCGACGGCAAGAAGGACCCCAACAACATCTACGACGCGGCGCTCGGCACCGCCAAGTACTTGTGCGCGGGCGGCAAGGACATGAACCGGGCCGCGGACCTCGACGCGGCGATCCTCAGCTACAACCCCTCGCGTGACTACGTGAACGCCGTCACGTCCTGGATGCGCGCCTACCAGAAGGGCAACGTCCCCTCCCTGCCGGACGCTCCGGGGACGCCGTCGGGCAACACGCCCGTACGGCCCGGGAATCCGACGGTCCCCTCGTCTCCCTCGACCCCGTCGTCTCCTTCGACGCCTTCGTCTCCTTCGACTCCGCGGACCCCCGGGACGTCCAAGCCCGCACCGCCGGCCAAGCCGTCGAAGCCGACCCCGCCGCCGAACGGCGGGAACGACAAGCCCGGCGGCGACAGCAAGCCCAAGCCCGGTGGTGGCGGCGACAACAAGCCGGGTGGCGGCGACAACAAGCCCGTCCCGCCCGCCCCTGCGAGCCGTCTGGAGCGCGTCGGCGACAACCGCGCCTGGGAGACCTACGCCGGCGAGAAGTTCAAGGAGCAGGCCCGCGTCCTGGCCAAGGACAGGTCCGGCAAGCCGGTCGCGGACACCCGCGTACGGTTCGAGGTCGGCGGCGGGGCCGCGTTCGCGGACGGCTCCACCGGGATCACCGTCGCCACGGCGAAGGACGGCACGGCCACCGCGCCGCACGTCGTGGCCGGACCCAAGGGCGGCAAGGTCACGCTGACGGCCAAGGTCGTCGGCAAGGACATCCCCGCGGTCGAGTTCGCGGGCACGGTCAAGGTGCGGGCGGCGAAGCAGATCGACGTCGTCGGCACGCCCGGGCTGAAGGCGGCGCCGGGCGGCGCGTTCGCCGACCGCATCCAGGTCAAGGTCCTCGGCGAGGGCGGCAAGGACGTGATCGGTGCGGACGTGACCGTGTCGGTCACCCTGCCCGACGGGAAGACCGTCCCGAAGGACGAGAAGGGCGGCGCCTTCGGGCCCTACTTCAAGGGCACCGACGGCAAGCCGGTACGGATCCTGAAGGCGGGCACGACGGACGCGGACGGCGTGCTGACGCTCCCGGAGCTGCGGACGGACGAGCACACCGGCGCGTATGCGCTGCGCTTGGAGACGGCTGACGGGGTGGTGCGGATCATTCAGGTGACGGTGACGGCACCGTCCACCCCGACGCCTCCGGCGCCGACCGCCTAGCCGACAGGCCTGGGTGGAGGCGGCGGCGCCTCCTCCACCCAGGCCTGCGGCCGAGCAAAGTGAAGGGGGCGGCCGCCCCCTTCATCCCGCCGCGACGGCGCTCGGCCACAGCGGCGGCACCCGGCGGTGCCGGGCCTGCCTGAGCCCGTACGGCACCGCCGGGCTCCGCCGTCGTGGTCGATCGCCGCCGCGGCGGATTCAAGGGTGCGGGCACCCTTGACGGGGCGACGTCAGGGGTCGCCCGCGCCCAGGTCTTCCGCTACCGGCTTGCCGGTGAGGGCTGCCAGGCTGTGGCGGACGTGGGCCATGTGGGCGCGGAGCTCCTCGCGGCGCTCCTCGTGTTCGCGCAGGATCCGCTCCACCTCGCGCACGACCCGCTCCTCGCGGACCCGCGCCTGCGCGATCAGGGCGGCCCCCTGCGCCTCGGCGTCCTCCTGCCCGTGCCGCGCCGCCTCCTCCGCCTCGGCGTAGCGCCGCTGCGCTTCGGCCAGGGTGTTGCGCGCGTACTCCTCCATGGCCGCGATGCGCGTGTCCAGCGCGGCCTCCCGCTCGGCGATCTCCCGCCCCGCGGTCTCCCAGCGCTCGGCGTGGTCCTTCTCCTGCTCGGCGAGGGCCGCCGCGGTCCGCTCGCGCATTTCGGCGAGCGCCGCCGCCGCGTCCTCGCGCCGCTGCTTGGCGTCGCGGCGGGCGACGGCCACGACGTCGTCGGCGACGGTCTCGGCGGCGACGAGGGCCTGCCGGGCCCATTCGTCGGCCTCGGCGCGCAGGGCGACGGCCCGTTCGTGCGCCGCGTCCCGGACGGCCCGCCCGTGCGCCTCGGCCGCGTCCATCATTTCGGCGGCCGCGACCTCGGCCCGCTCCCGCAGCCCGGCGGCTTCGGCCTGGGCCGTGACGAGGAGTCCCTGCGCCCGCTGGCCGAGCGATTCGTACGTCTGCGGGGGGAGCTGCGCCACCACCTGCGCGAGGCGCTGGACCTCCTCCTCCATCTCGCGCGCGAGTACGGTCAGCCGCGCCACCCGCTCCCAGGCCGCGTCCCGCTGCCGCGCGAACTCGGCGAGAGCGCGATCCACCTGCTCGGGCCGGTAACCCCGGCCCCGTACGACGGCGAAACCGTCGGGAGACACCGATGCACTCATCCTTGAAGCCCCTTATATCCCGGATGTCCGGTATGTGACGCAGTCTGGCGCACATCATCCCCGGACCACGGGAAGTGCCGATGACGCGACACTCCGCCCGCTTCTTGTGCCAAGGATGCGCCAACCTACGACACGGGGCGTCCGACCCTCGTCCCGGATCGGACGCCCCGCGCCCTCAACGCCCCGCCGCCGCGGCTAGAACAGGCCGTCCCACATCTGCTCCACGAGCACCGACCACCAGTTCTCCGGCGACGCCAACGCGGCCGTGTCCAGCGCCATCAGCTGTTCCTGGAAATCCACCGTCCAGCGGCCCGCCTGCTCCGGCGTCAACCCGTAGCGCCAGCGCCACATCTTCCCGAGCAGCGCCAAAGAGCGAACGAACTGAGGCAGGCTCGTGTTGACGAACTGCGGCGGAACGGACGAACCGCCCGGCCCGGCCTCCAACGGCACCGCCACGATGTGCGCCGTGCCGTACTGCACGCACAGCTGCTTGCCGAAGTCCGTGCCCATCACGAGGTACGAACCCGCGTCCGGAGCCGCCTGCACGCGCCGCTCCGCCGCCAGCTCCGCCAGCGTCGGCACCGGCCGGCCCGGCTGCGCCTGGCCCCAGAAGAAGGGGCCGCAGTCCACGGGCACGCCGGCCCACACGAGCGTCTGCGCGACGACGTCGGGCACGCCCTGGCGCGACACCGCGCGCTGCTCGAACCGGAACACGCCCTGCGGGCCGAAGGACTCGGCCAGCTCCCGGGCGATCACGTCCGGGCCGACCGGCGGCGCCTGCTGCACCTGGCCGGGGTGGGGCAGCGGCACCCGGTTCGGCGCCGGGCGGGCCGGGCCGTCCGCGACCTGGTGCAGCTCGCCCTGGTGCTCGATCAGGTGACGGACGCCCTGCTGGCGCGTGGCGTGGTCGCGGCCGTACGGGGCCGTGTGACTGACCGTCGCCTGCGGCCAGTTCTCCCGCACCATGCGGGCGCAGTAGCCGCCCGGGCCGTCGCACGACTCCAGCTCCGTGTGCAGCTCCAGCACCTGCTCGCGCGGCACGTTCATCGCCATCAGCTCGTGCAGGATCTGCCACTCCGGGTGCGGCGTGCCCGGCGCGCTGCGCCGGATGAGCTGCTGCTCGGAACCGTCGTGCGAGCGGTAGCGCAGGACCGCCATGTAGCCCGGTCCCACGGTCGGCAGACCGGTCGGCGCCTGGGGGTAGCCGTAGGCCGGGGCGGGAGCCGGTGCCTGCGGAGCGGCCGGGCCCTGCGGCGCCGGGGGCATGCCGGGCCCGCCGGGGCTCGCCAGCATGGTGGCGGCGTGGTGCACCCCACCGGGGCCGGAGGGCGGCGTGCCCGGGCCCTGCTGCGGGATCCCCGGGCGACCGGGGGCGGCCGGGGGCTGACCCGGCGCGCCGGGGGCACCGGGAGCACCCGGGGCCGCCGGGCCGCCGGCCGCACTGGCGAGCATGGTCGCCGCGTGGTGCACCCCGCCGGGCCCGGCAGGAGGAGGCGTGGGCCGGCCGGGTACGGCAGGCGGTACGGGAGCGCCGGGCGCGGCACCGGGCAGGCCCGGCGTGCCGGGACCGGCCAGCATCGTCGCGGCGTGGTGCACCCCGCCACCGGGCGCGGCGGGTGCACCGGGAGGTGTGGGAGCGCCCGCACCCGGCTGCCCCGGAGCCCCGGGAGGCGTCGGGGCGCCGGCACCCGGCTGCTGCCGTCCGGGAATCCCGGGCGCAGCGGAAGCAGCGGCGGCATCCGGAGCACCGGGAGGCGCGGGCGGCACGGGGGCCCCGGGCGCCTGCGGAGCACCGGCGCCGGGCGCACCGGGCGGCACCGGAGCGCCGGGCTGCCCGGGCACATAAGGCGCACCGGCGCCCGGAGGCGGTGGCACCGGAGCCCCGGGCGCACCGGGGCCGAGGGGCGGGGGAACGGGCGCACCGCTCGCTCCCCCGCCCGCCGGCAGGTCGTCGATCGCGGGCGCAATGGCTGTCTTCGGCAGCGCGCTGCCGGACGCCATCAGGGCCGTCTTCGCCTCGGGGCCGACGCCCGGGGGCGGCGTGTCGTCCTCGTCCGTTCCCGACAGGGCCGGCGCCAGCACCGTGGCGGGCAGGCCGACCGAGCGGTCGTCGTCGTCATCCGCCGTGTGCGTCTCGGCGGCCGCCCACGGGGTGGCGGGCTCGGGCTCGCCGGGCGCCGCGGCAGCAGCAACCGGGGCGGGCGCGGCCGGCGCCGCGGAGGCAACCGGCTCGCTCGGCGCGGGCAGCACAGCGGCTGCAGGGACGGGCGCAGGCGCGGGTGCAGGGACGGGCGCAGGCGGCGGCACGGGCGCCGGACCGCCCTGCGACGCGTCCGAGGAAGCCCCCGATCGCGCCGCCGCGGCCGAGCCCCCGGACGTGTCGGAGGACGACGTACCGGAAGCACCACCGGACGTACCGGCCGAACCGGATGCAACGGGTGCAACGGGTGCACCGGATGTACCGGACGCACCCCCCGAAGTCCCCCCGTCCGTCCTGCGGTCCGGGATCCCCATCGCGTCCGCCGCGTCCTGCAGCCATTGCGGCGGGCTCAGGAGGAACGACGTGGCGTTCAGGTCCACCCGCTTCGGCGGCGCGTCGGACGGTTCGGGTTCTTCCACGGGCACGGCCCCGTACTCCTCCTCGTAGCGCCGGATGACCTCGCCCACCGGCAGCCCCGGCCACAGCGTCGTCTCCCCGCTGTCCCGGGCGATCACCAGGCGGACCCGGCCGCCGTCCGACGTCGGACCGTCCTCGCGGTCCTCGGCCCACACCACGAAGCCCAGGTCGAACTCGCGGACCCGCACCTCGCGGTGCTGGTACGCGGGCACGTCACCGTTGGCCCAGCGCTCACCGCGCTCCTGCGCCTGCGCGAACGTCACCACCGCGCGCTCACCCCTCCACCGGGACGGCGTAGGCGAAGCCGCCGTCCACCATCAGGCCGGCGACCGTCTCCAGCTCCGGCGGACCGCCCGCCAGACGCGACAAAAACACGTCGAAGTCCTCACCACAGGGCAGCAGCAACTGCTCCACCCTCTCCTGCACCGTCCAGCCGTCGCGGTCGCGCGCGTCGTCGTAGGGACAGAACCACACCGAACCGATCGCCTCGCCCTTCACCTTCACGGCGAGCACGCCGCCCTGGACGAAGCCCACGCCCAGGTAGTCCTTGGTGAAGTGGTCGCGCAGGCACTTGTTGACGTAGACGAGGTCGTTCACGGCGGCCTCGTCGCGCACGGTGAAGAACGGCTGGTCGATCAGCAGGCCCAGCTCCGCGTCCAGCGCGGCGCCCACCGGGGCGCATCCGCCCGCGGCCTTCAGGAACGCCCGGTACGCGCCCGGGAGGCGGTAGCCGAGGTCCTCCTCGACGCCCTGCACCTGCTCCTCGGTCACCGCGAGGTCCCGCTGCGGCAGGACGAAGTGCACCGGCCGGGTCTCCTGGAGCGGGCGCGTGCCGCGCTTGTCCTGGTCCACGGCGGCCGTCGCCAGCCCGCCGTGGTGCCGCAGCAGCGCCTTCACCTCGGCGGGCACCAGCTCCAGCCGGCGCGTGCCGGCGACGTGGTGCCACGTCCAGCCGTGCGGGGTCGCCACCGAGGGCAGACTGGCCCACAGTTCGTGACCGGCGGCGTGCAGCGCCGCGTTCGCCGACACGTAGTCGGTCAGCCGCAGCTCGTCGACGCCGAAGCCCTCGGGCGGCTCCGCGATCTCCGCGGCCGCACGGGCGTAGGGCGAGAAGTCCGGACGGCCCTCGTCGTCCATCCGCACTCCCTTGGGATAGCGGCTGGCGCGGACCGGG